>CAYVNJ010000043.1:0-16250 GCA_964452865.1 uncultured Sangeribacter sp.
CAAAGTCTTTGCGTCCGACTTGTTAGGTCAAATAAAATCGCCCGCAATCCTTGAGACAGGATATGCGGGCGCTTCTATGTGTACTAATAATTGTTATTCAGGTAGTGCTTCGGCTTTGCTGCGCGTAGGCTCAAACGTAAAGGTAAGACCGTCGTTCCCCGGAAGATGCGTCACATCTATCTTACCGGCAGACTTGCCTTCGGCTTTGAGCGATAAGAGCATCTCGGCCAGTTCGTCTTCCAGATATTTCTGGATTGCACGCTTCAGAGGTCGTGCTCCGAAGTTCGGGTCATAACCTTTTTCTGCTATGAAGTCTTTGGCTTCGTCACCAAGACGGATTTCGTAGCCGATATTCTTCATGCGGCCGTAGAAGCCTTTCAGCTCTATGTCGATGATAGAGCGGATTTCGTCTTTGCCGAGTGAGTCGAACATTATTATATCGTCAACTCGGTTGAGGAATTCGGGCGAGAACACACGGTTGAGTGCTTTGCTGATTACTCCGTCGGCGTGTTCCTTGCTGACAATCGCTCCTGTGTTGAAGCCCACACCTGCCCCAAAGTCTTTGAGTTGGCGAGAACCGACGTTGCTGGTCATGATGATGATAGTGTTTTTGAAATCTATCTTACGGCCGAGCGAATCTGTCAGGCGTCCTTCGTCCATTACCTGAAGCAGGATATTGAAGACGTCAGGATGCGCTTTCTCTATTTCGTCGAGCAGAACGACGGAGTAAGGACGCCGGCGTACTTTTTCGGTGAGCTGACCCCCTTCTTCATAACCTACGTAGCCCGGAGGTGCTCCGACGAGGCGCGACACGGTGAATTTCTCCATATATTCACTCATGTCGATGCGAATCAGCGCATCGGCCGAGTCGAACAGATATTCGGCAATCTTGCGTGCCAGATGGGTCTTACCAACACCTGTCGGACCGAGGAACATGAATGTGCCGATAGGCTTGTCGGGGTCTTTAAGTCCGATGCGGTTGCGCTGTATGGCTTTGACGGTTTTGGCTATTGCCTTATCCTGTCCGATGACACTGCCTTTCAGTGTGTCACCCATGCTGAGCAGTCGTGAACCCTCATTGCGCGCAACCCGTTGAGTCGGGATGCCGGTCATCATGGCAACAACCTCGGCCACTTTGTCTTCGTCGACTGTCTGGCGCTCATTGTCGAGAGTCTGCTCCCATTCTTTCTGAGCGGTTTCGAGTTTCATTTTGAGGCTCTCTTCCTCATCTTTGAGAACCGCCGCTTCATCGTATTTTTGTGTTTTGGCAGCTTCAAGTTTTTTCGCTGTCGTTTCGGCGATACGGTTTTCGAGTTCCTCTATCTCCGCAGGTGCGCTGATTTCCGTAATATGGACACGTGAACCCGCTTCATCCAGAGCATCCAGAGCCTTGTCAGGGAAATTACGGTCGCTCACGTAACGGTCTGTCAGGCTTACGCATGCCTGTATGGCATCATCGGTGTAGAATACATTGTGATGTTCTTCGTATTTGCCCTTGACCTGCTTCAGTATCTCCAGTGTTTCTTCAGCAGTCGTAGGTTCGACTATCACTTTCTGGAAACGACGTTCGAGAGCGCCGTCTTTTTCGATGTTCTGGCGGTATTCATCAAGAGTTGTTGCACCGATGCACTGTATTTCACCCCTGGCCAGCGAGGGCTTGAGCATGTTGGCTGCATCCATAGAGCCGGGTGCTCCGCCTGCACCTACGATAGTGTGTATTTCGTCGATAAACAGTATGACTTCCGGATGTTTCGATACTTCATCAAGAACAGTTTTTACACGTTCCTCGAATTGTCCGCGGTATTTTGTTCCGGCAACCATCGAAGCCATGTCGAGCGCCACTACCCGTTTGTCGAACAATATGCGCGACACTTTCTTCTGGACAATACGCAGGGCCAGACCTTCGACAATGGCTGATTTACCTACACCGGGTTCACCGATGAGGACAGGGTTATTCTTTTTACGGCGTGACAATATCTGTGCAAGACGCTCTATTTCACGTTCACGTCCGACAACGGGGTCAAGCTTGCCCTCGCGGGCAGCAGCTGTCATGTCGCGGCCGAACTTGTCGAGAGCCGGTGTTCCGTTGGCAGAGCCGGACGGACGTTTGCCCCCTTGTCCGGAACGTTGTGTGCGTCCGTTTTCCGGGGGAAGATTGTCATCATCATCGTCGTCATCGTCATCAACCTCACCGAAGTCTTTCCCGGCAACCGGCGAATTATCCTGAGGCTGCCCCGGACTCATATTGCTGATACGAATATCAAAATTCAGATATGTTTCCTTAATATATTTCATAAATTCACTGTCAAGAGCCCTTCTGTCGTGGAGAAAAGCCATAAGCAAATGTTCGCCCGCAATGAATGGCGCACCCATTTTGCGGGCTTCGACAGATGCGAGCTGTAGCAGCCGGATGGCTGATACGGCAACTCTGTATCTCTCATCAAACAATGTAGTGGACTCTATGTCAAAATTATAAGTAGCAAGGTATTCGCGAATTTCATCGCTGATTTTTTCCGTAGGCACACCGATTTGTTTCATGATGCGCGCGGCTGTACTCTCTTCTTCCGACATCAAGGCCAGAATGAAGTGCTCCGACGTAATCATTGGTGATTGCAATCGGTCAGCCTGTACTTTCCCGAGGTCAAGTACCGGAATAAACTGTTTTGAAAAATCATTTCCCATCATATTCATAATAATATAGGCAAACAGTCATGCAACTATCGTGCCAGAAATAAACGTGTCTTATATCTTAACGACAATCACCCTTAAATGTTTCATCATGCAATATCCACGACAATCAAGACGTTATATTTCAAATATATTGAAACGTCCATGTCATCAGATAATAAACAAACCATAAGTGTAAAGCGCGCACGCGTCAACAACCTCAAGGATGTCTCGGTCGATATCCCGCGGAATACGCTGACCGTTGTTACGGGTGTGAGCGGCTCAGGTAAGTCATCTCTGGCGTTCGACACCCTGTATGCCGAAGGTCAGCGCCGATATGTCGAGAGTTTGTCGGCCTATGCCCGGCAATTTCTCGGGCGCATGTCAAAGCCGGAGTGCGACTCCATATCCGGACTTCCTCCGGCTATAGCCATTGAGCAGAAAGTAAACACACGTAATCCGAGAAGTACCGTGGGTACTTCTACGGAGATATATGACTATATGAGGATGTTGTATGCCCGTGTCGGTCATACCATATCCCCTCTTTCAGGAGAGGAGGTCACAAAACAATGTGTGGAAGATGTTGTCCGCGCAGTCACATCTTTGCCTGAAGGAACACGTGTGGCTCTTCTTGCTCCAATCAAAATGCCGGAAGGACGTAAGTTTGCTCAGCAGCTTGAGATTTTCCGTCAGGAAGGTTTCTCGCGTCTTGAGCGTGAAGGCAGTTTTATAGATATGGCTGAAGTCGATGCAGAATCTCCGGAAGGATATAATCTGCTCATTGACAGATTTTCAGCAGATAGCTCCGACGACACTAAGAGCCGGGTGGCCGACTCGACAGAAACGGCCTTTTTCGAGGGACACGACGAATGCATATTGAAGATATGGCGTGGGGGCAAAATTGAGACATTGACCTTCTCAAAGAGTTTTGAAGCCGACGGCATAGTATTTCGTGAACCCTCTGACCTTATGTTCAATTTCAACAATCCATACGGTGCTTGTTCCACATGCGAGGGGTTCGGTAAGATACTCGGTATTGATGAAGACCTTGTAGTCCCGGACAAAACGCGTTCAGTATTTCAGGACGCAGTGGTATGCTGGAAGGGTGAGAAAATGCGCGAATGGAAAAATGACCTTATTCGAGTTGCGTCAAAATATGATTTCCCTATCCATACCCCCTACGGAGAGCTGACCGAAGAGCAACACGATTTTCTCTGGAACGGTCGCGGTCTATGGCCCGGTATCAACGGGTTTTTCAGGTGGGTTGATGAAAATCAATATAAAATTCAGTATCGAATACTGAAAGCCAGGTATAGGGGAAAAGCCGTATGTCCCGATTGCCGTGGTTCGCGGTTGAAACCAGATGTTGCATATGTTAAAGTCGGTGGAAAAAGTATTACCGAACTTGTCCGGATGCCTATCTCTCAGTTGCGAACGTTTTTTGACACTTTGCAACTTGACGACACCGATTCGGTTATTGCCGCCCGACTGCTGCTTGAGATAACTTCCCGTCTGCAGTTCATGGATGAGGTGGGGCTTGGCTATCTGACTCTTGACCGTCTGTCGTCAACACTGTCTGGTGGAGAAAGTCAGCGCATCAATCTTGCAACATCGCTGGGGTCAAGCCTTGTAGGTTCGCTATACATCCTTGATGAGCCGAGTATCGGTCTGCATCCGCGCGATACACAACGACTCATAGGTATTCTGACAAGATTGCGTGATGCGGGAAATACTGTTGTCGTGGTCGAACATGACAGCGAGATAATGGAATCGGCTGATTTTATCGTCGACATTGGACCTCGTGCCGGAATAAATGGTGGTGAAGTGATTTTTGCAGGGCCTCTTGATGAAGCCATGAAACGCGATATCCACACCTCGTATACACTCGACTATCTCACCGGGCGTCGAAAAATAGAAGTGCCTGACAAGCGATTGCCCTGGAAACGCAATATCGTCATCAAAGGGGCATCGGCCAATAATCTTAAGAGCATCGATGTGACTATACCTCTGGGTATTATGACAGCTGTTACCGGGGTGAGCGGTTCGGGCAAATCCACTTTGATAAAGGATATACTCTATCCCGCTCTGTGTCGTCGTCTTGATATTGTCGCCCCTGTGCCCGGAGCGTACAGAGAATTGTCCGGTGATGTTGATTATATCAAGGCTGTCGAGATGATTGACCAAAACCCTATCGGTGTGTCAAGCCGAAGTAACCCCGCAACATATCTCAAAGCCTGGGATGAGATACGTAAGCTGTTTGCATCTGTTCCATTGGCGAAGCAGATGGGTATGACATCGGCCTTTTTCTCTTTCAATGCCGAGGGCGGCAGATGTGAAGAGTGCAAGGGTGAAGGAACTGTAACGATACCTATGCAGTTTATGGCAGACCTTGTCGTGCCATGTGAGTCATGCCATGGCAAACGTTTCAAATCGCAGGTGCTCGATGTGGAGTATATGGGATACAACATCTACGATGTGCTTAACCTCAGTGTAGATGAAGCCATTGACCTCTTCAGCCGTGGCAAAGAACCGGAAGCTAAGAAAGCTGTTAAGCGCCTGATGCCCTTGCATGATGTAGGACTCGGATATATCAAACTCGGACAATCATCGTCGACCTTGTCGGGTGGTGAAAACCAGAGGGTTAAACTTGCTTCATTCCTTGCTCAGGAAAAAGCGCCGCATACGATGTTTATTTTTGACGAACCTACAACCGGTCTGCATTTTCATGATATTCACGTGTTGCTTAAAGCTATGCGTCGCCTTGTTGAGAAGGGGCATACCGTAGTAATAATAGAACATAACCTTGATGTGATTAAGTCGGCCGATATGGTCATTGACCTCGGACCTGAAGGTGGAGATGCCGGAGGTTTCCTTGTATGTGCAGGTACACCCGAGCAAGTGGCTGAATGTGAGGATTCATACACCGGTCATTTTCTTAAAGACCTTCTATCAAAATAAATTATATGTATGAAGAAGATATTGTTGATAGTTGTCGGAATGATTACCGGAGTCACTGTTATGACTACTGGCTGTTCATCTGATGAAACGAGCAATCCCTCGGCTGACCGTACAGAGGCGCGAAATCTATATCTTGAACTACGTAATCATTCAAACAGATATGTAGACACCCTCAAGTCGTTGTCGGACAGTGCTGACGTCAAGGCATTGGAAAGCCGGTATGAAAAAGGTATTAACGACATATATTTTCGTTATCCTCCTGACACCGATGTCGACATGACACAAGGGGAGCAAGACACTCTGTGGCTACTTGCAGACCGTTTTATACGTCTGAAGCAACATCGTGTTGCGGGGTTGCAGAAAAAATTGTAACTTCGCAGGATAATGCGCATTGTGTCCAGTTGAGACTGATGCCGGTGTGCGAAACAATAATGACGTGTCTGAACAAAAGCGAATAGCCATACTCGGAAGCACTGGGTCGATAGGAACTCAGACGCTTGACATTATAGACGAACATCCGGAGCTTTTCAAGGCTACGGTACTGACAGCTGCACGAAATTGGCAATTGATTGCTAAACAGGCTGTTAAATATGGTGTTGAACGTGTAGTCATAGCTGACCAACGTTTTGAATCTGACCTGACGCACAGTTTGGCAGGCAGCGGAATAAAAGTATCATCTGGTCTGTCAGCCCTATGTGAAGCTGCGGAGTCGGATGAATCAGATGTTGTTATGGGGGCTCTCGTGGGTTATGCCGGACTGTCCCCTACTTTGCATGCAGCCCGTGCGGGGAAGGTGATTTGTCTGGCCAATAAGGAGACCCTGGTAGCCGGCGGCTTATTGGTGACTAAGACCGTAAGAGAACATGGTGCAAAACTAATACCTGTCGATAGCGAACATTCGGCTATCTTTCAATGTCTTGTCGGCGAGCATCGTCCAGAGGTCAGTAAACTCATCCTCACCGCCAGCGGTGGCCCGTTCCGAACGAAGAGTAAGGAAGAACTTCAATATGTAGGTGTTGCGGATGCACTCAATCATCCCAACTGGAAAATGGGCGCTAAGGTCACAGTAGATTCCGCCTCGATGATGAACAAAGGCTTTGAGATGATTG
Source organism: uncultured Sangeribacter sp. (assembly GCA_964452865.1). GTDB lineage: Bacteria > Bacteroidota > Bacteroidia > Bacteroidales > Muribaculaceae > Lepagella. The sequence goes on from CAYVNJ010000043.1 coordinate 6,735, forward strand.
AGGCGAGGTGGCTGTTTGATTGCCCTGCAGAACGTATTGAAGTTGTTGTGCATCCTCAATCTATCGTTCATTCTATGGTTGAGTTTATCGACGGTTCGGTAAAGGCTCAGCTCGGTGTACCGGATATGCGCACCCCAATCCGTTATGCATTGAGCTACCCGCATAGAATTGAATCGAAGCAAAGACCCTTGAAGCTTTCTGAATATTCAAATCTGACTTTCGAAGCCCCTGACTTGGAAAAATTTCCATTGCTCGGCATGGCATACGCTGCAATTGAACGTGGAGGAACAGCTACATGTGCGCTCAACGCAGCTAATGAAATAGCTGTCGGGGCTTTCCTTGACGGGAAACTGCGTTTTTGTGATATGGCCGACCTTACGCACCGGGCTATGGAAAGAGCTTCTTTTACCAGCCAGCCCGATTATGATGACCTGATAGCTACGGACTCAGAAGTAAGAGCGATTGCCACTGAGGAACTTTCGTATTTTACTGATAAACACTAACTAACTACTTTATAGAAGATTATAGCATTAAATGGAGACTTTTCTGATTAAAGCCGCGCAGTTGATACTTGCCTTTGCAATACTGGTTATCATTCATGAATTCGGTCATTTTCTATTCGCCCGTATGTTCGGTGTGAAAGTCGAGAAGTTCTATATATTTTTTAATCCGTGGACATCGCTTTTCAAATGGAAACCCGGCAAATATTTCGGTTTTTTCGGTAAGAAACGCGCTATCAAGGGTACTTCTTTAGAGAATCCTGATGATAAGGATGAGCAGAAAGGTTTCTGGAAGGATACGGAGTATGGCATAGGCTGGTTGCCATTGGGAGGCTATTGCAAGATAGCCGGTATGATTGACGAGTCGATGGACACTGAGCAAATGAAACAACCGGCTAAAGAATGGGAATTCCGTAGTAAACCCGCATGGCAGCGTCTGTTAATCATGGTGGCCGGAGTGTTGTTTAATTTCTTGCTTGCCATTCTGATATATGCCGGTATAGTCTACACTACAGGTGAAAAATATGTGCCATTTGAAAATGCGGAACTCGGTATGGCATTCTCGGAAGAGGCTCATAAAATAGGTTTTAGAGACGGTGATATACCCCTGACAGCAAATGGAAACAAGCTTGACTTCCCCCCTGAAGCAAGGCTGAAGATGCTTGAGGCTTCGGAAGTGAGTGTGCTGAGAGGTAAGGACACAGTCAATATTCATATACCCAAAAAGTTTATTTTCCGCATCGACGAGGAATCGAAACGTCCGGAAACAATGATACCTTTTTTTGCCTACAGAATACCTGTTGAGATTTCGCAGGTCATGCCCGGTGAAGCGGCTGCAGCAGCAGGCATGATGCCCGGTGACCGTATCGTGGCAATAAATGACAGCGTGACTCCGGACCTTATGGTCTTCTTCGATAGGCTCAAAGGGCATGAAAACAGCAAGGTAAAGTTTACCATTGCCCGTGGTGCTGAGCATCTTGATACTCTGAATGTAACCGCTACCCTCTCGGATAACTCAAAGCTGGGGATTGGTCTTGTGACAGATGAGAGTCATTTCTATAAGTATAAAGAGATTGATTACAATCTTTTCCGCTCTATACCCAGGGGCGTGGAAATGGGCGTTGACCGTTTGTCATCGTATGCGTCGCAGATGAAAATGGTGTTTACCAAAGAAGGAGCAAAGAGCATCGGCGGTTTTGGAGCAATTGGCAGTATTTTCCCCGAAAAATGGGATTGGATAGCATTCTGGAATATTGCCGCTTTCCTTAGTGTGGCACTCGCATTTATGAATATATTACCGATACCGGCTCTTGATGGCGGACATGTGCTGTTTCTCCTGTACGAGGTAATCACCCGGCGTAAACCGAGTGAGAAATTTATGGAGTATGCCCAGATGGCAGGCATGGGTTTGCTAATCCTGCTGCTCCTTTATGCCAATGGCATGGATATTGTGCGATTGTTCAAATAATATGTAAAACTCAACGTATCAAGAATAATTATGGCTTATCCTAAAATAAGGCTGAGACGAGGTAAAGAAGAATCACTCGAGAGATTTCATCCGTGGGTGTTTTCAGGTGCTGTAAATGAGTCGGATACTCTTCCTGCCGAAGGAGATATAGTGGAAGTTGTGACTCATGATGGCAGAACCGTCGGTATCGGACATTATCAGATAGGCAGCATTGCAGTGCGCATGCTCGAATTCGGCGTAAATCAGCTGAGTGATGATTTTTTTAGCCGTCGGATTGCCGAGGCTTACCGTATGCGTCAGTCGTTAGGGATTATCCGCCCCGACAACAATAGTTATCGGCTTGTGCACGGCGAAGGAGACGCGCTCCCTGGTCTTGTAGTTGATGTTTATGGTGATACGGCAGTTTTACAGGCGCATTCACCCGGCATGCATTATGTTCGTGAGGAAATAGCGGATGTTCTGATGTCGTTGCCTGATGCGGGAATACGTAATGTGTATTATAAGAGTGAAACGACATTGCCATATATGGCTCGTCTTAATCCCGAAGACGGTTATCTGCGGGGTGAAGCCGGCGATTGTATGGCTATAGAGAATGGATTGAAGTTTCAGATAGATTGGCTTCGCGGACAGAAAACCGGCTTTTTTCTCGACCAACGTGACAATCGTTCGCTCGTTGAGCGTTATGCTCACGGACGTAAGGTGCTGAACATGTTCTGCTACACGGGTGGTTTCTCCGTCTACGCACTGCGCGGTGGAGCTGAGAGCGTGTGCTCGATTGACAGTTCGGCCAAGGCTGTCATGCTGACCGACAGAAACGTTGAACTGAATTTCGGTTCTGATTCGCGTCATGAAGCGGTGGCATGTGATGCATTCAAATTTTTGGGAGAAATAGGCGACGGAGAGTATGACCTTATTATACTTGACCCTCCTGCATTCGCCAAACATCGTAACGCTGTCAAGAACGGCCTTAACGGGTATCGAAAACTTAACGCTAAGGCATTTGAGAAAATCCGCAAAGGAGGTATACTTTTCACTTTCTCATGCTCACAGGTCGTGACTAAAGATATGTTCCGTCATGCAGTGTTTACCGCAGCAGCCCGAAGCGGACGCAATGTCCGAATTCTTCATCAGCTGACACAGCCGGCCGACCACCCAGTCAATATCTATCATCCTGAAGGAGAGTATCTGAAAGGACTTGTATTATATGTTGAGTGAATTGAAGAAATAACCAATAAACCTAATAATAAGATGAAAAAACTGATACCAAGTGTGTTGTTGGGTTCGTTCATGAGCATAACGGCTCAGAACGCAGTAGCAGCCAAACCCGACTTCAACTACCACGTCGACCGTTTTGCAGATATTGAGGTGCTCCGCTACGAAGTGCCTGAATTCGAGAAACTGACACCTCAGCAGAAAGCTTATGTGTATTATCTAACCCAGGCTGCTCAGGCAGGTAGAGACATTATCTGGGACCAGAACGGCAAATACAACCTGCAGATACGTCATCTGCTTGAAGCCATTTACAACAATTATAAAGGCGACCGCAGTTCAAATGATTTCAAGGCATTCGAGAAATACCTGAAACAGGTGTGGTTCGGCAATGGTATCTACCACCACTACTCTACCGATAAGTTCGTTCCGGAATTCAGTCAGACATTCTTTGAAGAGCAGGTGAAAGCATTACCCTCTGAGAGTCTGCCTTTGGGAAAAGGTGAGACTCCCGAGGTTATGACTGCAACCCTGACTAAAGTCATCTTCGACCCTGCGTATCTTGCTAAACGAGTAAATCAGGATGGTACCCAGGATGTTGTAGCCACTTCTGCCAACAACCTCTATGAGGGTGTTACTCAGAAAGAGGTTGAGGACTACTATGCTCAGATAAAGGATGTTAATGACCCAGAACCCGTGTCATACGGCCTTAATGCCCGCGTCGTTAAGAAAGACGGCAAGGTTGTTGAAGAACAATATCGTCTTGGAGGTGTGTACAGTCCTGCCATTGCCGAAATAGTATATTGGCTATCTAAAGCCAAAGATGTTGCCGAAAATGATGCCCAGAAAAAGTACATCACTACTCTGATTGATTATTATGCAACCGGTGACCTTAAAAAATTTGATGAATACTCAATTCAATGGGCAGAGGATACTAAATCTGATGTTGACTTCGTAAACGGTTTTATTGAAAGCTACGGTGACCCTCTCGGTATGACTGGCTCTTGGGAAAGCTATGTAAACTTCAAGAATGCCAAATCATCCGCACGTACTGAGACCATAAGCAGTAATGCTCAATGGTTTGAAGACCACTCTCCTGTCAATCCTAAATTCCGCAAGCCTGCTGTCAAGGGTGTGTCGGCTAAGGTTATCACGGCTGCTATGCTCGGAGGTGATGCTTTCCCTTCGACGGCGATAGGCATTAATCTACCTAATGCGAACTGGATACGCGCAGCCCATGGTTCAAAATCTGTAACTTTGGAGAATATTACTGAAGCATATGATATGGCTTCGCATGGCAACGGGTTCAACGAGGAATTTGTAATTGATGCTCCGACAAGCAAGTTGCTTGAAGACTATCTTTACATTACTGATATGCTCCATACCGACTTGCATGAGTGTCTTGGACATGCTTCCGGCCAACTGATGCCGGGTGTTGACCCCGATGCACTGAAAGAGCATGGTTCTACATTGGAAGAAGCTCGTGCTGACCTTTTCGCCCTTTACTACCTTGCTGACCCGAAACTGATTGAGCTTGGTATTCTGGATAACCCGGATGCATATAAAGCAGAGTATTATAAATACATGCTTAATGGTCTTATGACTCAACTCAACCGTATAGAGCCAGGTAAGGACATTGAAGAAGCTCACATGCGCAACCGTCAGTTGATTGCCAACTACATACTTAAGCATGGCAAGAAAGATAAGGTTGTAGAGCTTATCAAGAAGAACGGCAAGACCTACGTTAAAATCAATGACTACAAAAAGATGCGTGCGCTCATAGCAGAACTCCTTGCTGAGATTCAGCGTATCAAGAGCGAGGGTGACTATGCTGCCGGCAATAAGCTCGTAAATGACTATGGTGTGAAGGTTGACCAGAAACTGCATGCAGAAGTGTTGAAACGTTACTCCAAACTGGATATACCTCCTTATCGTGGTTTCGTAAATCCTGTCTACACGGCAATTTATGATGATAATGGTAATATTACCGACGTAACAATAAGCTATGATGAGAATTATGTAGACCAGATGTTGCGTCTTGGTCGCGAATTTTCAACTCTTGGCAAGTGATTTATTATATAGCTTACGGGCGGAGGTTGTGCTAAAGCGGCAGAGCCTCCGCCCTTGATTTATCAAAAGTATGGATATAGCTCAAGAAATTAAAAATGTGAAGCGCCACTTCATGGCTATGCGCAATGGTATTACAGCCGATATTCTGCGTAAGGCAGGATTGCCATACAAGGTTATATTCGGACTCAATCTGCCGCAGTTGTCGGAGATATCCAGGAGTCTTATACCGTCTGTAGAACTTGCTTCAGCATTGTGGAATGATGTTGAGGTAAGAGAGTCAAGATTACTTGCGCCGATGATAATGCCCCGCGAATTGGAAGACACTGACATATATGTCCGAATGGCGCATGAATGTCGTACCAAAGAGGAATGTGACATACTTAGTTTCAGACTATTACGGTATGTCGCGCAAGCAGATGACATGGCTCGTGAATTGGCTGTCTCAGATGAACCGTTGGTGCGGTACTGTGGCGAGGCCCTCATGCGCAATCTTGAGAACTGACCGGCTATGTTGACAGAAGGATATAATTCAGAATTATTAGACAGGGCTGTAGGAGAATTGTCTAAACTGCCGGGCATCGGACGTAAAACCGCATTGCGTCTCGCATTACATCTTCTGCGTCGTGACGAGCAGGAAGCTGTTGCTCTCGGTGAAGCAGTGATTGATATGCGGCGAAACATACGCTACTGTCGTGTGTGTCATAACATAAGTGAAACCGATATGTGCGACATCTGTTCAGATACACGGCGTGATGCATCTACGGTATGTGTAGTGGAAAGTGTGAAAGATGTCCTCAGTATAGAAGCCACTGGGGAACACAGAGGAGTCTATCATGTATTGGGCGGCCTTATTTCTCCGACAGAAGGTGTCGGACCGTCCGATATTGATATTGATTCTCTGGTTGAACGTGTCAATGCCGGTGGAATACATGAAATAATATTGGCGTTGAGTCCTACAATTGAGGGTGATACGACTAATTTTTACATCTACCGCAAGCTTGAAGGTACAGGCGTTGAGGTGTCGGTTCTGGCTCGTGGTATCTCGATAGGTAATGACATTGAATATACCGATGAGCTGACTTTGGGCAGCTCACTTCAGAACCGTATGCCGTTTGATAATACATTCAGCCGATGAAAGATTGTTTTCGTACCCCGAAACTCAAACTTCGCGCTCCCGAACCGGACGACGCTGATTTCTGCTATGAAGTGGAGAATGATACAGCCGAATGGGAAAGTACGGAGAACTATATGCCTGTCGGCAAGCATGGCATAGAGGAGTTCATACGTAACTATATCCCCGACCCGCTTCATACAGGACAAATACGAATGATAATGACAGATGTGGCAGACGGTAGTCCTGTTGGTATGGCCGACCTGTATGACATCAATCTCCTTCAGGGACGTGCAGCAGTAGGAATATATGTATCACGCTATCAGCGTCGCAAAGGATATGCTCTGGAAGCACTTGACGCTCTGGCTGACTATTGTGGCAAGCATCTTGGACTGCGGTTGTTATATGCCCATATATACGCACGCAACGAAGCCTCGGTGAATTTGTTTGCCAAAGCAGGATATGTAGAGTGTGGAAGGCTCAGAGAATGGTTTCGTCGCGGAAACAATATTTCAGATGCTATAGTAATGATGAAAAAGTTGTAAAACCCACGATTGAAATTTTGCAATTCCGCCCTATAAGTCGTAAATTTGCAAAGTAAAAGCAAGGATGACATCACACAGCTCATATCAGGAGGCAGTGTCGCGCTTCAGCGATTATCTGAAGGCACATGGAAAGCGATGTACGACAGAGCGTTTCCGTATACTGAAGTGTATCTACAACCAGACAGAGCATTTCGATGCTCATAAGCTTTATGCCGACCTGGAGAATGAAAGTTTTCATGTGAGTCTTGCGACCATATACAACACATTAGAGGTGTTGTGTGAATGCGGCCTTCTTCGCAGACATCGTTTCGAACATGTCAATTCAGAGTATGAGCTCGCACGTTCAAGCCACATACACCTCATTTGCAATGAATGTGGGAAGATGTGTGAGGTAGCCGGAGACGAGATGCAGACGTTTCTCGACAGGATTAGTTCCGGTGGATTTCATCCTTCTTATTACACCACTTACGTCTACGGCATTTGCAAAGAGTGCCATGCAAAGCGAAATGAAGACAGTGTCGGCGAGACAATAAAAAAGAATTAATCGTAAAAAAGAAATATGACAAAGGCAGATGTATTGCTCGGCCTTCAATGGGGCGACGAGGGAAAAGGAAAAATAGTCGATGTTCTTACACCACGTTATTCAGCTGTGGCAAGATTTCAAGGAGGACCGAATGCCGGGCATACATTGGAATTTGACGGCAAGAAATATGTACTACGTTCGATACCATCCGGAATTTTTCAGAATGAAGTGAATATTCTTGGTGGTGGAGTGGTTCTTGACCCTGTCCTTTTTAAGGAAGAAGCTGCCGCACTTGAGTCCGACGGTGCGGACGTACGCAGACGCTTGCGCATATCCAAGAAGACTCATCTGATTTTGCCTACTCATCGTATGCTTGATGCCGCACTTGAGAGCGGAAAAGGAAAAAATAAAATAGGCACGACCGGTAAAGGTATCGGACCGACATATACTGACAAAATATCACGTACAGGTTTGCGCGTAGGCAATATACTCGAACCTGATTTCATGGTGAAATATGAAGCGATGCGTCGCCGTCATCTTGATATGCTTGATAAAGCCGGCTATGACACAGCGTCACTTCCGGAACTGGAAAAACGTTGGCTCGAGGCAATAGATTACCTACGTACATATGATATAATAGACGGTGAATATGAAGTGAACAATCTTTTGAATGCTGACCGCTCCATATTATGTGAGGGAGCACAGGGCACAATGCTTGATGTTGATTTCGGTTCATACCCGTTTGTCACTTCGTCTAATACTGTGACTGCCGGTGCATGCACCGGACTCGGTCTTGCCCCGAACCGCATAGGCGAAGTCTACGGAATATTCAAGGCATATTGCACCCGTGTAGGGAGTGGTCCATTCCCTACAGAACTTCATGATGCAACCGGGGTTGAATTGCGGGACCGTGGACATGAGTATGGTGCTGTCACAGGCCGGGAACGCCGCTGTGGATGGATAGACCTTGTAGCATTGAAATACGCAATAATGATAGACGGTGTGACACGCCTTATAATGATGAAATCGGATGTGTTGGATGGTTTTGAACGTGTAAAGGCTTGTACTGCTTACCGTCTGCCTGACGGGACAACCACCGACCGTTTTCCGTTTGATGCCGATACCGCGGGCATAGAACCCGTTTATACTGAAATGCCCGGTTGGCATACTGACCTGACAAAGGCTACGTCGGAAGCCGACTTCCCGAAGGAATTTAAGGATTACATAGATTTTCTTGAACGTGAACTCGGAGTGGCCATATATATAATATCTGTCGGACCGGACCGTTGTCAGACTATCGTGCGTAAGGAATTATAAATCGGTAATATTAAATACTCGAAGTATAAAAAATAACTTTAAAATTAACCATGGCAAAAGTAAAACCTTTCAAAGGATTGCGTCCTCCCAAAGAGATGGTAGAGGAAGTAGTTTCACGTCCGTATGACGTGCTCAACAGCGAGGAGGCCCGTGCAGAGGCCGAAGGTAACGAGAAGTCTCTCTACCACATCATCAAACCCGAGATAGACTTTGCTCCCGGCACTGACGAACACGCTCCTGAAGTATATGAGAAAGCTGCCCAGAACTTCCAGATGTTCCAAGACAAAGGCTGGCTCGTACAGGACGATAAGGAGAAATACTATATCTATGCCCAGACAATGGACGGCCGTACACAGTATGGCTTCGTAGTTGCAGCGTGGGTTGATGACTATATGGAAGGTCGCATCAAGAAGCATGAGCTTACACGTCGCGACAAGGAAGAGGACCGTATGAAACACGTTCGTGTCAACAACGCCAACGTAGAACCGGTATTCTTCGCATTCGAGGATAACGAGGCACTTGAGGAAATAATCCGCAAGGTGACAGCCAACAAACCTGAATACGACTTTGTAGCACCCGACGGTTTCGGCCATACTTTCTGGGTAATCGAGGATGACGAGACAATCAACCGCATAACTGAAGAATTCGGCAAGATACCTAATATGTACATTGCCGACGGTCATCACCGTTCAGCTGCAGCCGCTCTTGTAGGTAATGAGAAAGCTAAAAACAATCCTGCTCACCGTGGTGACGAGGAATACAACTACTTCCTT
>CAYVNJ010000044.1:0-15964 GCA_964452865.1 uncultured Sangeribacter sp.
GATTTGTCTGTTCATAAAATTTTGTTTTTGGTTTGCGGCTGCAATTTAATAAAAAATAATTCAATATGCAAGGGGTAGATTAGCACATTGAATTAATTGGTGAAAAAACTCTGTGTTTCGATAAACCGGGGTCTATATCAATCGCGCGGATAGCGGGATGCCATTTTGGCTTCGCTCGTATTGTCGGCGGGAGTCCATAAGCGTATGCCTTTCAGCTCGTCGGGCATATATTGCTGGTTCACCCAATGGCCGGGATAGTTATGTGCGTATTTGTACTCCTCGCCGTAGCCGAGTTCGCGCATCAGTTTTGTGGGTGCGTTGCGAAGGTGGAGAGGTACGGGCAGGTCGCCTGTCTGGCGTACGCGTTCGAGAGCAGTGTCAATGGCCATGTATGCCGAATTGCTCTTGGCCGATGTGGCAAGGTATATGGCACATTCGGAGAGCGGTATGCGTCCTTCAGGCATGCCTATCTTACGGATAGTGTCGAATGTGGCGTTGGCGAGCAGCAGTGCGTTGGGGTTGGCAAGGCCAATGTCTTCGGCAGCCAATATCACCATGCGCCGGGCTATGAATTCTGGGTCTTCACCCCCGGCTATCATGCGGGCGAGCCAGTAGACGGCAGCATCGGGGTCTGAGCCACGCACCGATTTGATGAAGGCCGAGATGATGTCGTAGTGCATCTCGCCGTCGCGGTCGTAGGCCGAAGGGTTCTCCTGCAGACGAGATGTGACTATCTCATCGGTAATTATGGGTTTTTCGTTGTCGGGGGTGGATTGCTCTATAAGGTCGAGAGTGTTGAGCAGTTTTCGGGCGTCGCCTCCTGCATAGCGGAACAGTGCAGTGGTCTGCTGGGCTTTCATGCCACGGTTGCGCAGCGTCTCATCCTTGGTGAGAGCGCGTTCGAGCAGTTCCTGCAGGTCTGAAGCACCGAGAGGCTGCAGGGTGTAGACGCGCGCCCGGCTGAGCAGCGGACGTATGATTTCGAACGAAGGGTTCTCGGTGGTTGCGCCTATGAGGGTGAGTGTACCGTTTTCGACAGCTCCGAGCAGACTGTCCTGCTGACTTTTTGAGAAGCGGTGTATTTCGTCGATGAAGAGTATTGGGCGTCCTTTGGCAAAGATGCTGCGCGAGTCGGCGGCGCAGCGCTGAATGACATCGCGAACTTCTTTCACTCCTGCCGTCACGGCTGAGAGTGTGTAGAACGGCACACCGGCAGTTGAAGCCACTATGCGGGCCAATGTGGTCTTACCGACGCCAGGAGGCCCCCAGAGGATGAATGATGCCACATTGGAGGTTTCGGCCATGCGGCGTATGACAGCCCCCGGGCCTACGAGATGTTTTTGTCCGAGGTAATCGTCGAGTGTCTCCGGACGCATTCTTTCCGCCAACGGTGCTTTCATTGTCCAGTCTCCTTTCCGGGTAAAATGTTGTCGATGTCGAGCTCGGCAATGGAGTCGATAACGATGTCGGCTTCGAGGGAAGTGGCTTCGCGGCCAACGGTGCGGGTGATACCGGCTACTGTTGCTCCTGCGGCTTTGCCTGCCTGCATACCCTGGCATGAATCTTCGACCACGAGGCAGTGCGCCGGGTCTGCACCTAAGCTTTGAGCGGTCTTGATGTACCCTTCGGGGTCTGGTTTGGATTTTTTGACATCATTGCCTGTCAGCACTGTGTCAAACAGGCCGAAAAATTCAGGATAGTATTTGCACAGGCGTTCCATTTTGTCTGCCAGGCTGCTTGTCACCACGGCACATGGTATACCTCGCGACTTGATTTTCCGGACACATTGCTCTGCTCCGGGAAATATGGGAAATTTCATCGTGGCCTCATAGTTGCGGCCCCGTTGTATTATGTCGTCGTGGAGAGAGGGTGCGAAATATCGGTTGAGTATGTCGGGCAGAGTCGTACCTTTGATTACAAGGGGAAAGTTCTCCACACCGGTGGGGTAAAGACTGTCAATACCGGCCCAGAATTCGGTGTATGCGCCTTCTGAGTCTATAAGAACCCCGTCGAGGTCGAAAAGTACTGCTTCAATATAGCGGTTGCTCATGACTGCGAAATTAATAAAATAGTTTTATTTTTGCACAATATTTTAAGAAGCTCCAGCAGGAATATGTTGACAGAAATAAAGTTACGTCTCACACCGCAGCAAGCTGCTTCCGATGAGGAGGTGAAGTCAGCACTGAAGTCAGCTCTGCCGGCTGACGCGGGTTCATTGAACGACTGGCGTGTAGTTCGCCGTAGCATAGACAGTCGGCAACGCAGGATTATCGTGGAACTGCAGGTGCGTGCCGCTACCGGCGATGATATATCGGCCACTCCGCGGATAGTGCCTCCCGGGTATCGCGATGTAGCTTCAGCAAAACATTCGCTCATAATAGTGGGTGCTGGTCCTGCCGGACTGTTCGCCGCATTGAGATGTCTTGAACTCGGAATAAAACCTATTGTGCTCGAGCGCGGACTGAGCGTCGACGAACGACGCAAGGTGTTGGCCGACATCAGCAGAAAAGGAATTGTTGACCCTGACACCAATTATTGCTTCGGCGAAGGGGGCGCAGGCGCTTATTCCGACGGCAAACTGTTCACCCGTAGCAGGAAGCGTGGCGATGTCGGTGCTGTGTTGCGCGCATTGCATGCACATGGTGCTCCGGAAGCCATACTGACTGACGCTCATCCGCATATAGGGTCGGACAAGTTGCCGGGAGTGATACGCAATATCCGCCACACGATACTCGACCATGGCGGCGAGGTGCATTTCGCTACCCGCGTCACAGACCTTATCTTGCGCGACAGCAGGGTAGTTGGAGTAGATACAACCCGCGGAGAGTTCATTGCCGACGGTGTACTGCTTGCGACAGGTCATTCGGCTCGGGATATTTACGGCATCCTCCACCGCCGGGGAGTGCCTATGGAGGTTAAAGGTATAGCCATGGGTGTACGTCTTGAGCATCCACAGACGCTGATTGACAGCCTCAGGTATCATTGTAAAGGTGACCGCGGGGAGTTTCTTCCTCCTGCCGAATATTCATACGTGACACAGTCTGGCGGTCGTGGGGTTTATTCATTTTGTATGTGCCCCGGTGGTGTGATAGTGCCTGCATCGTCCGCTCCGGATGAATTGGTTGTCAACGGAATGTCGGCATCAGGCCGTTCGGGCAGATTGGCAAATTCGGGCATTGTGGTCGAAATACGACCGGGCGATTTCCCGGAATATGACAAATATGGCGTGTTTGCACATCTGCGGTTGCAGGAAGACCTCGAACGTAAGTTTTATGCTGACGGAGCAAGCGGCCTAAACGCTCCGGCACAGCGTATGACCGATTTTGCGGCTTGCCGCGACAGCCGCGGAGAGTTGCAGCGCACTACTTATGCTCCGGGTATCCACGGCGGGCGTCTCGACAAACTGTTGCCTCCTTTCATAGCTGAGCGTCTGGCAGAAGGTTTTCGTGCATTCGACCGCAAGAACCGTGGATTTATGACCTCAGACGGGCTTATGGTCGGATTGGAGTCGCGCACGTCAGCGCCTATTCGTGTGCCGCGTGATAAGGTGACACGTTGCCACCCCGATGTCCTTGGTCTGTACCCTGTAGGTGAAGGCGCAGGTTATGCAGGAGGTATAGTTTCTGCCGGCATGGACGGTGTACAGAGTGCCGACGCCTTTGCACAGACGGTTACATCTATGCCTCAGGATTGAAATCGCGCACACGCTGCAGCAGACGTCGTTCGAGCGAGGGGTCGTCGTGGATGAGGTGCTGAAGCTCCCAGTGTTGTCCTGCTTCTTCCTTAAGGAGAGGCGATGTCATTTCGACATCGGCCAGATTCCATGTCAGGAGGACAACTTTTGTTTTGAGGGCCTTGAGCTTGCGGATGAGCATCTCATGGTCGGCATCCCCGGTAATGAGGACTACGTAGTCGAACTTGCGGAACGTGGCAAGCTCGTAAGCCTCGAGTGCAAACCATACATCAATGCCTTTCTCTATTACATTGACAACTCCGTCACGCTCCACCTCGCGCAGATGCTTGTAGTGGAATATGACGTCATTGTCAATTAGTGAGTCTTCAAATCGACGTTCGTTGTAGAGCAGGTGTTTGTCGTATGCCTCTTTCACACGGAAGCGTCCGCGGAAATAGTGAGCCTCTGTAATCTGGCAGTCGGATACCGTAATATCTTCTTCACGGGCTATTTTGTCTGATATGAAATGAAAGAGAGAGCGTACGCGGATTATTGATGATGAGGCTGCCTTGAGCGCGCGGTTCACCTTTGCATAGTAGCCTCCGTCGATAAAAACGCCTATTGATATGTAGCCAAGCATTTGAGTATTCCTATTTGAGGGTTAATATGTAATACTCTAACGCTGCGGCTCAGGTGTCAGTTCAGAGCATCGCGCAAATATGGTGCTGTGGGCGAATCCGTGGCAGCTACTTCCTCCGGTGTCCCCGACGCTATTATATGGCCGCCGTCACGGCCGCCACCCGGGCCGAGGTCGACCACACGGTCTGCCGATTTTATGACGTCGATGTTATGCTCTATGACGAGGACTGTGTTGCCTCTTTCCACCAGTCGGTCGATTATGCCGAGCAGGATGCGTATATCCTCAAAATGCAATCCGGTGGTAGGCTCATCAAGTATATACAATCTGTGACCGGTGTCTCGCTTCGATAGTTCGGCAGCAAGTTTCACTCGTTGGTTTTCGCCTCCGCTCAGTGTGCGGGTGGGTTGACCGAGTTTCAGGTAGCCGAGGCCAATCTCTTTAAGAACCTTAATCTTACGGACTATATTGGGTATGCTGGCAAAAAATTCCACGGCTTCATCAATAGTCATGTCGAGAACGTCGGCTATTGATTTACCTTTGTATCTCACTTCAAGCAACTCTCTCGTATAGCGCTTGCCATGGCATTCGGGGCACGGCACAGCTACGTCAGGGAGGAAGTTCATCTCTACAGTGCGGTAGCCTGTGCCTTTGCACGTTTCGCAGCGGCCGCCGGCGATGTTGAATGAGAAACGCCCAGGTTTGTAACCGCGTATTTTGGCTTCGGGCAATTCCACAAACAATTTGCGGATGTCGGTGAATACTCCGGTGTATGTGGCTGGATTCGAGCGCGGTGAACGGCTCAGGGGCGATTGGTCGACGGTAACTACCTTGTCGATATGCTCAAGGCCGCTGACATTGCGATAGGTGAGAGGCTCGGTGTGGGCACGATAAAGTTTCTTGGCGAGAATGGGTTGGAGAGTACCCTGGATAAGCGATGACTTACCCGAACCGGAAACACCGGCCACACAGGTGAATGTACCGAGGTCAAGAGTAAAGTCAACGTCCTGCAGGTTGTGTCCGGACGCTCCGGATATCTGCAGTCTCTGGCCATTGCCCGGACGGCGGACGGAAGGTACTTCTATGCGCTTCTTGCCCGACAGATAGTCAGCTGTGAGCGAGTTTGTCTGGAGTAGCTCGGCGGGTGTGCCTTCAAACATAATGTGTCCGCCATTCTGTCCTGCACCCGGGCCAAGGTCTATCACCCAGTCTGCAGCCCGCATCATGTCTTCATCGTGTTCGACCACCACCACGGAGTTGCCGATGTCTCGGAGTGCTTTGAGCGAGTTGATGAGTTTGATGTTGTCGCTTTGGTGGAGTCCGATGGACGGCTCGTCGAGGATGTAAAGCACGTTGACGAGCCTCGAACCAATCTGAGTGGCCAGACGTATGCGCTGGCTCTCTCCTCCCGAAAGTGAGGCCGACGAGCGGCCGAGCTGAAGATAGCCCAATCCTACGTCGCATAAGAACTGAAGACGCGGATTAATCTCCTTCAGAATTTCGTGGGCAACAGGGCGCAATCGCGGTTCAATTCTGTCCTCAAGACCCGATGTCCATTCGGCCAGGGCAGCGATGTCCATCCGGCAGAGGTCGGCGATATTTTTCCCGTCGATATAGTAGTGGCGAGCAATGAGATTGATTCTTGCCCCATGGCATTCAGGACATTCCGTGCGACTGAAGAAAGACTCAGACCAACGGTTGGCATCATTGCCAGCCTCAGGGTCGGTTTGCGCATCGATATATTTCACGATGCCGTCGTAGGTCATGGTCGAATGTGTCAGCGCCATAGTTTCGTTAGATATATTCAGCCGTGCTGTCGTGCCGTGCAGAATATCGTCAAGACATTCCGGAGGTAGGTCGCGCACCGGAGTACGTATGTCTGCTCCATGCATTTTGCATATTGCATCTATCTGCCAGAACACCAGAACGTTGTGCCAGCGTCCGAGTGGAACTATCGCTCCGTCGTATATAGATATTGATGAGTCAGGAATGATTTTTGAGGTGTCGATGAGGTCAACGTAACCAAGTCCTTTGCAACGCGGACATGCACCCAGAGGTGAGTTGAACGAGAATGAATGCGGGGCGGCCTCGGGGTACGCTATGCCTGTGTCTGGGTCCATGCTGTGGCGTGAGAAATAGCGAGGTTCTTCAGTCTCGGCATCGAGCACTATGAGCTGACCTTCGCCCTGGCGCAGTGCTTTCTGAACGGAATCGTCCAGACGTTCAGTGTCAGCTTTTCCTGCTGTCATACGGTCAATTACCAATTCGATGTCATGGTTTTTATAGCGGTCGGTACGCAGACCGGGAGTAAGCTCGGTGAGTGTACCGTCAATTCTTACACGAAGATAGCCTTTGCGCTGCAAGGTCTCGAACAGTTCTCGGTAATGCCCTTTACGATTTTTTACCAATGGGGCGAGAATGTATATCTTGCGTCCGTTGTACGACTCGGCTATCGTGCTGACAATCTGTTCCTGCGTGTACTTGACCATAACCTTGCCGCTTACGTAGCTTACGGGTGTGGCCGCACGGGCATATAGCAATCGTAAGAAGTCGTAGATTTCGGTGGTTGTACCAACCGTGCTTCGGGGATTGCGGTTGGTGGTTTTTTGCTCAATTGATATGACCGGACTCAGACCGGTGATTTTGTCTACATCCGGTCTTTCGAGCGCACCCAACATGCCGCGGGCGTATGAAGAGAAGGTCTCTATGTAGCGTCGTTGTCCCTCGGCGAAGATGGTGTCGAATGCCAGCGATGATTTACCGCAGCCGCTGAGACCGGTGATGACCGTCAGGCAGCCGTGAGGAATCGTGGCATCGATATTCTTGAGGTTGTGTTCTCTGGCACCGTACACGCGCACGGCGTCAGAAGTTGTTGTATCTGACTGTTGTGATGTGTGTTTCATAATTGCTGCTTCGGTGTTCTAATAGTGTCAGGGAGTTACAGGTTCTGCTTCAGAGTCGCTCTCGCGCGGTATGCCCTTATAGTCGAGTATGTTGATGTCGCCGGACAATTTATAATGTCTGCCGTCTGCTCCTCTTGCGTCTATGACATAATAGTATACGCCGGGTTTGACAAGCTTTCCACGATATTTGCCGTCCCAACCCAACGATGGGTCGTTGAAACTGCACATTTCCACTCCATAACGGTTGAATATATGGCATTTGAAGCTTACTATCGAACGGTAGCTCACTTTCCATTCGTCATTGACACCCGGAGTCGAAAGGGGAGAGAATGCATTGGGGCACTTCAGTTCTGACGCTCCTATATTGATTGTGAAAACATCTGAGTAAGCCTCGCATGAACCGTCGGCGTTGCTCCCTATAAAGCGAACATAGAAAACGCCTTCGTCTCGGAATGTATAACTCAGGTCGCGTTGGTTGAAACGATACAGTATGTCGTCAAATTCAGGGTCGGAAGCTATTTGCCATTCATCGTGAATGACTGCATCCGACACGTATGCCGTGAAATCAATGTCGGCGGGTGCAGAGCCACCAAGTGTAGTGTCATCGCCCGAAGATATTTCATTTGAACCTTCTGTCGACTTCTCTGCCTGTTCAGCGGTAGCGTGAACTTCGGTAGCTACTGCAGTGTAGGAGGCAGTCGTTGCTGAGACTCCTTCACCCCATGCCTCAAGAAACCTGTCGCCGGAGATACGGTAGTCCGTATCGCAGAGTGTGGCATCAAGAAGGACATGGGTTTTGGGCTGCTCAAGGATTGTCTCCGTATCATCCTGACGGAACACTTTTTCCTCATCATCCCACACAAGCGAGCGATATTCAACCTTTATTTCGGACGACAAGGTGAAATTCCGGCCGCTGATGCCATAATAATGTATGGGGCTTCCCGTACATTCTATGTCGAGAACAGTTGATGAACAGTCCGATTCAGGAGATACATTTACTCCGGAGAGAGAGAACCTATGTTCCGAATAATCGGTAACCCAATAATAGTATGTACGGTTTGCAGTGGTTATAATATAGCCGTAGTCTCCTTTCGAAGCGGTGGCAGTGGCTTTTCCCTGACCCTCCGGAGAAAAGGGAATCTCTTCGGCATACGCGCCTCCGAGCTGCGAGAAGCGTTCCCATTTGGTTACGGCAGAGCCACCGGAGTCGAAAGTCATTGAGGCGTCCTGGGTATTGTATGCGACAACTATCCCGTCGAGGCCGGAATTTTTGTCGGCATCGAAGTTAAGCGACTGAAAGTACGGAGTGCTCACGTTGAGTGAGGCGGCCTGCAGAGCAACCGATGTTACAGCGGCAAAGACAACCGTCGTCATGCGCAGTGTTCTCATGTGGATATTCTTCATCTGATAATAATATTATTAACGCATAAACCGACATGAATATTGCTAAAAGAGGTATGTAAAAAATCGGGTTCGGATTTCGCAATCCGAGCCCGGCTAAGTTTCTTAAATTTTATTGCAGCCTAACCTCAGCGGTCGTGCCGGCAATAGTACGATTATGAGTTTCTACAGGTAAAAAATCTTAAGGTAAAAAAGATTGTTTAGGTTGGGTGCAAAGGTACTGAGTATTTACCCTTGTACCAAATATCTTCTGACAAAAAGTTTGAAATATGTTGTAGAACATAAGGTTTGCCGGCTGTATAGCTTTCATATTGACGGTATTTGACCGTCGTATCTGAGAAGTCTTATGTTTTTGCCGTCGAAAACTGCATACGTATCGAGTGAAATCCAATCGCCGAGGATGATTATTCGCGCACCATCGTGCAGGGAAATGTCTGCATCCACATGTCGATGACCGAAGATGAAATAGTCTATTTCCGGGTGTGAGGCTGAGTAATCACGTGCAAATGACACCAATGGGTCTGTATTCGGATTAAAAGATGCGTATTCCGGGTCAGGATGTTTGCGCGAGCCATGACTCCAGCCGAGGGCAAAAGGAATTGTCCACCTCGGGTGAATGCCGGAATAGAGCTTTTGGCAGA
Organism: uncultured Sangeribacter sp.; assembly: GCA_964452865.1. Lineage (GTDB taxonomy): Bacteria > Bacteroidota > Bacteroidia > Bacteroidales > Muribaculaceae > Lepagella. The sequence goes on from CAYVNJ010000044.1 coordinate 9,256, forward strand.
CCTTGTTGCGGAATAACGAGCGAATGAAAAGGAAACTGCGTTTTCGATGTCCGACACCGTCTCCGTGATTGAGAAAGAATGTTTTGCCGTCGATGTTCTCTATTTTTATACCGTCAACTACACGGATGCCTAATTCTGATGGCAGGTAATCGAATATCCAGATGTCGTGATTTCCTATGTACCAGGTTATTTCAACTCCTGAGTCGGACAAATCTGCCAACGTTCCGAAAAAACGGGTAAATCCTCGCGGTACGGCATAACGGTATTCAAACCAATAGTCAAGAATGTCGCCCATAAGATATAACCGTCGGGCTGTAGGCTCAATCTGCCGTAGGAAACGGCACACTTTTCGTTCTGCTGCATGAACATCTGTTCCGGCCGCCCCGAGATGTAGGTCGGATATAAAATATGTCAGGCTTCTCTTTTTATCCATTGACGGATAAGAAGTATTCTTGTTATAGAAACCCGAGTTCGAGTTTGGCTTCCTCACTCATCATGTCCTGACACCACACAGGGTCGAACACGAGTCTGAGGTCAACGGATTCCGGACCGGGGATGTCTGCAAGTTTCTGACGCACCTCTTCCATAAGGAAGTCAGCAGCCGGGCAACCGGCTGCCGTGAGTGTCATGTCGACATGCAGCGTTTTGTCGTCAGGTGTATAGTCAATCTTGTAGATAAGACCAAGTTCGTATACGTTGACCGGTATTTCCGGGTCATAGACAGTTTTGAGGGCTTCGATTGCTTTTTGCGTTATTTCGTAGGTGTCGTCCATGTCCGTATGTTTAGAATGCAAATTTACTAATTTTTTTTAATCTTGGCATAGTTGGCCAAAACTACTCCCCCTACTATAATCATAAAAGAAACCGGCTGATACCAATGGAAAGAGTCGAGTTTGAAGATGAGGGAAACGATAGTGGCTATAACAGGTACAAAGTATTGATAGACTGAAACAAGTTCGCTTCCTATCATGCGTATGGCCGGAGGGGTTACCAGATAACAATAGACAGTCGGGAAAAGTATGATGAAAAGAAGTATTAAAACAGGTGTGATTTCAGGCTTGACAAATATTTCCGAGCGCGAGGCTGTGAATATCAATGGGAGAGCGAGGATTGATGTGAATAAAAATACCCACCTCATGAGGTTGATTGGCTTATAACGTTTCGACGGGCCTTCAATCAATACAAGGTAGACCGCATAGCACACCGCACATATCATTGCACATATATCGCCTATGAAACGTCCTGATTTTGATGACCCCCCGGCAAGAATTACCAAGAGCGCTCCACCGAATGCAATAAGGATGCCTGTGAGTTCAAGCGTACTGACCTTTTCATGTTTGAATATGGCATGAATGGCTACCACAATCATCGGCTGAAAAGTCAGGATAATGGCAATATCGATTGGAGATGCCGTTACGAATGCATAAGAGAATATATAGACAAAGCCCAGCATCATAACTGCGGAAAACATGAATGTCTTCCAGTCTCCCTTTTGAATTTTTTCAGTCTTGACAAACAATGATAGCAACCATACGACCACAGTTGCTCCGAAAATGCGGGCTAAAGCAACACTTGGTGCAGACATCCAGTCTGGAATTATTGCTTTGTTTGCCGGCTCATTGAAACCCCAGCATAGGGCTGCGCTCAGAGCAAGCAAGTTGCCGGCCACCATTGCTCCGTATTTATTATTCTTAATATTCATAGTGTTTTATAGTAATAACGATTGGCGCGATAGTTGGTTTGATTTATAGTAGGGGATAATTACCGTACGTATGATTGAAGTATTGAAATTTTTTCGTACCTTAGCGCCGATAAAAGAAATCCACAAAATTTAACTTCTTAATTATGAAGAAATTTTCGTTGCATGCAATTTTGGCTGTGCTACTCTGCGTAGCCGCTTCATTTCCGGTTTCGGCACGTCAGTTCCGCTTTGGTGTTAAAGCAGGTGTCAACATCAACAAGATGCACTACAACAAGGCTCTCGATGATACTTTCGACCCTAAGAACCGTGCCGGCTTTACAGCTGGGGTGATGACAGAATTTCAAGTTCCACTCATCGGTCTGTGCTTCGATGCATCGCTGATGTTCACACGCCTATATGCTGACAATCAGAAGCAAGCCAGCCTCAATCAGTCATTCTTCGAGTTGCCTATCAATCTTAAATATAAATTTTCTTTCCCGGCTGTTTCGCAAATCATAGCTCCCTACATATATACTGGTCCGTCTTTTGCATTCCGTGTGTCAGGCAATGATAACTGGTTGAAGACACGTACGTTCCAGCCTTCATGGAATGTCGGGATTGGTCTGGAGCTTGTACGCCACCTTCAGATTGGTGCGGGCTATAGCTTCGGTATCAACAATATCTATAAGGCCATAGGCAATGATGTACTGGGTGGAAACTCAGTTGACAATATCAAGATTCGCAATAACTACTGGTCTGTAACCGCAGCAGTCTTATTCTGAAAGAACTCGATATGCTAAAGAAATTACTGACAGCAGTAATTCTCACCACCGTAGCTCTTGGAGCGCATGCCGATTTCAGGTGGGGTCCTTCTCTCGGATTTAATATGACCGAGTACAGGTTTAAGCAAAAATTAATTAATATTGACGCCCGGCCGGGATTTTCGGCCGGCGTCATGGGTGAACTCATGTTTCCCGGCATAGGGATTGGCTTGAACTTCGGTCTTGACTATTCATACTATGGCTCGGCCATGCACTTCGGCCAGCAATATATATGGTCATCATCGGGGTATGGAACGTATGATGCCTATTTGCATACACTACACATTCCGGTCAATCTCCGCTTTAAGTACACACGTCTTAACGGTTGGGAGAAGAAGGTTGCACCATTTGTTTATGGAGGACCCGTGTTTTCCCTGACTGTCGGGCATAATGGTGTTCCTCCATTGGAATACTCCCATGGCTCAGTTATACTTCAATGTGGACTCGGTGCGGAAATTTTCCGTAATTTCCAACTCTCGGGTGGGTATTATTGGGGTATGACCTATGAGATGCGTACTGTGAAACTCGAAAATTTCAGTGCGCGTCCGCAAGGATGGTTCATACGTGCCGCATGGTTAATCAGCACCGCGCGTAGAAAATAAATATTATCAGTAGGGCTTATTGCTATGAGCAAGTTCGCCGACGTAATATTGCCGTTACCTCTATACGGTACATATACCTACTCAATCCCAGACTACATACAACCCGCACCGGCTGTCGGTTCGCGGGTTTTTGTGCAATTTGGAGCGCGTAAATTTTATACTGCTATAGTGGTTGCTACTCACGATGCTCCCCCTCCGTATGAAGTAAAACCCATTACGGCTGTTTTTGAGCCCGAGCCTATTACCCGTTATCCACAACTAAAACTCTGGCAGTGGATTTCTGATTACTATTTGTGTGCACCCGGCGATGTTTTCAAGGCCGCAGTACCTTCCGCATTAAAAGTCGAAAGTGAGACTACCGTATGCCTGCGTGAAGATTGGGATGCCGAGCAGATGCAACTGTCTGAAACAGAAGCTAAAATAGTTGCTCAGTTGTCAGGCAAAGGGGCATTGCGTGTTTCCGACATTAAGGCAGAGGTCGATATTGCAAATGTAGGGCCATTACTCAGCAAACTTATGCGTAAAGGTGTTGTGGCGGTAGCTGAAAAAGCAACTGAGCGATACACTCCCAAACGCACCGTTATGGTACGTCTGAACGCACGGCGTGGCGATTCGGAAAGGCTTCACGATATATTCGGACAAATAACGCGTTCGCAGAAACAGGAACGCATTCTCATAACATATCTTGATTTATCCGGTTGGCTCAATCCGAGGGAAGACCTACGTGCAGTGAGCAAAGCCGAATTGATAACTCGTTCGGGTCAGACAACGGGAGTGTTGAAAGGGTTGATTGACAAAGGTATACTCGAAACCTATACTGTCACAAGCAATCGTTTTGCTCCTCTACCTGGAGAATGGCATGATGATGCTAATCCAACCACTCTTACCAATGTGCAGGCCGATGCGCGAAAAGAAATATTAAAAGCCTGGGAGAAAAATACTATTGTACTCTTGCACGGAGTTACAGGCAGTGGAAAAACCGAAATTTATGCCAATCTCATTTCAGAAACCCTTTCGCAAGGCAACCAGGCACTCTACCTTGTGCCTGAAATAGGACTTACGGCTCAATTGGCCAACAGATTGCGGAAAATTTTCGGAGACCGTTTGATTGTCTATCATTCAAAGTTTTCAGATTCGGAGCGCGCCGATATATGGCGCAGGTTACTCGAATCGCACGAACCGGCTGTTATATTGGGTGTCCGCTCATCAGTATTCCTTCCTTTCGCCCGATTGGGACTGGTGGTTGTAGACGAAGAACACGAAGCAAGCTACAAACAATATAGTCCTGCACCGAGATATAATGCCCGAGATGTAGCCATGGTATTGGCCGGCATGCATGGAGCAAAAGTACTTCTTGGCAGTGCAACTCCTTCGGTCGAGACCTATGCTAAGGCTCTTGACGGAAAATTCGGGCTTGTCACTTTGTCAGAACGATATGAAGGTGTTAATCTGCCTGAAGTTGATGTGGTCGACATGCGTGAACAAAGAAAAAAGAAACTCGTGAGTCACGGTATCTTCTCGCAACCGCTTGCTTCGGCAGTCAAAGAGGCTCTCTCAGCCGACCGCCAGGTCATATTGTTCCAGAACCGTCGGGGGTTTGCTCCATTGGTGCGGTGTGCTGATTGCGGGTGGACTCCACGTTGCCCGGATTGTGATGTGTCGCCCGTATATCATAAACTTGCAGACAGAATGACATGTCATTACTGTGGTTTTACTACGCAGCTTCCACATATATGTCCTGCATGTGGTAGTGCGAAGATAGAGACCTACGGTTTCGGTACGGAACGGATAGCTGAAGCGACGCAGGAATTATGCCCTGATGCGCATATGGAGCGAATGGACCTTGACACCACGCGTAACAAAGAATCTCATTCTGCAATTATTGACAGATTTTCAACACATAAGACAGATATACTTGTCGGAACGCAAATGGTGTCGAAAGGTCTTGACTTTGCCGGAGTGTCAACCGTCGGGGTTGTCAATGCTGATACACTCTTGAATTTTCCCGATTTCAGGGCTTCCGAGAGGGCTTTTAATATGCTCGAACAGGTGTCGGGCAGGGCAGGACGCCGCTCGAACGACGGAAAGGTCATAATACAGACTACGTCTCCCGACTCAAAAGTATTGTCATGTGTCCGGGAGCATGATTATACGGCTTTTTTCACCACTGAGATTGAGGAGCGAAGGAAATACAACTATCCACCCTTTACGAGAGTAATCGATATTTATCTCCGTCATCGCGACGAGGGAGTACTCGAAGTCCTTGCTGCATCTTATGCAGCAGCACTGCGCGAGGTATTTGGTTCGCGTGTTCTCGGTCCTGAAACTCCACCTGTGGGCAGGATTGCCCGCTACTATCAGCGTCGCATAATGCTTAAGGTAGAAAGTGGGTCGTCAATGCCTAAAGTGAAGGCTCTATTACGCAAAGTATATGAAAAAGCTCTCTCCGACCGTAGATTTGTCTCACTTAAAATTGATTTTGATGTCGACCCAGTGTGACATTTTGCCAAAATTTTACTCTGTACTCCCTTGTTTTCAGGGTGTAAAATTCGGATATAACCTGTAGGAATAAAAATTTATGGCAAAATGTAATTTTATCATCCGCTTTTGCTTGGCTGGTAGTGATAATATTCATACCTTTGCACCGTCAAAAGGAACATTCCCTTTGTGAACATTGACATATCCGGCCGAGGAGAGAAAAAGCCCTGACGCACATCTTTTTTAGCTTCATGATTATTGCGTTGAACTTTGCACTCTATCTTATTTCTGATACCTCGAAAACGATTACTATAAAAATCACCTTGCAGAAGGGTGCATTCCTCGGCCGGTAAGTCGATGTCCTTTCCGAGAGTCCAACATTATTTTTCTGCAAATTGTTATTGTTAGTAGTAATGATAACAATGATATGGTAAATCTTGGAATAGCTATCGATATTGCCGCTCCTATTATAATGTTGGTTTTTGTAATATTTGGTGCTGTAAAAGCGTGGCCTTATAAGAAAACAGATAAAGAGAGATTTGCAGCTATTTATAAGCCCTATAAATATTGGGGAATAGGTCTCTGGTTATTACTTAATGCTGTCGGTTTATTTTTGATTATGTATACTTGATTATTGACAACGATACAATTTCTAAATGTATATATAAAAACAGGTCGGGTTTTCCCGACCTGTTTTATTTAGACTGAAGTGTGCGTAGATTATTCTGCTGCGCGCTCTTCGTTGAGGATACGAATCATTTCGATGGCAGACTTCGGAATACGTGTGCCAGGACCGAAGATAGCGCATACACCGGCACGATAGAGGAAGTCATAGTCCTGTGCGGGGATTACACCACCTGCTGTTACGAGGATGTCGGGACGACCGAGTTTCTTGAGTTCCTCGATGACCTGAGGGATAAGAGTCTTATGACCTGCTGCCAGTGATGACACTCCGAGGATGTGAACGTCGTTCTCTACAGCCTGACGAGCTGCTTCGGCTGGTGTCTGGAACAGAGGGCCCATGTCGACGTCGAAACCGCAGTCAGCGTAGCCTGTAGCTACAACCTTTGCACCACGGTCGTGACCGTCCTGACCCATTTTTGCAATCATGATACGCGGCTGACGAC
>CAYVNJ010000045.1:0-15126 GCA_964452865.1 uncultured Sangeribacter sp.
AACAGGCGGCAACGTTTGTGGTGTTCTACGGCTCGATGTTCGGCATGAACGATGAAACACACCTCGGCTTCTTCGACATTGCCCTGCTTTCAAACATACCCGACCTTCTGTATCTTGCGCCTGCATGCCGTGAAGAATTCGAAGCCATGCTCGACTGGTCAATACGTCAGGACAAACAGGCTGTCGTAATCCGTACGCCGGGTTCTATGGCAATATCCAATCCGGCAATCAAACTCCTCGATGACTATTCACAACCTCAATACGATATAGTACGCCAAGGAAAAGATGTGGCCCTCATCGGCGCAGGCGCAATGTTTGGCTTCATGGCAAAGGCAGCCGACCTATTGGCTGAACAGGGCATCAATGTCACGCTCATCAATCCGCGCAATCTGTCTCAACCCGACACGGCTACACTTGACACACTCAAAGACTACCGCCTTGTAGTGACAGCTGAAGACGGCATTATCGACGGTGGCTATGGACAGAAAGTTGCCTCCTATCTTGGTGATACCGACTGCAAGGTCATCAACCTCGGTCTACCTAAAGAATTTTTGAACCGCTACAACTACTCAGAATTGCAGCAACGCTGCGGACTCACTCCTGAGCAGATAGCCGCCACGGTAGTCGCCAACCAAAAATAATAATTACTGAACAAATAATGAAAGAAGTGTCGAACCGGTCTTACCAGTCCGACACTTCTTCTTTATTATATTTGTCTTTATAAAGAAAAATATATTACAAATATTTTCTTTACAAAGAAATATTTTTATAACTTTGCATAAAACATGCAGTTATGATAAGACTATATGAAATATCCGCAAGGTTGATACAACATCTTGACACTACCTATTATCGTTATCTCTACAACGACATTGCATGGAACGACAGACTTATAATGATAAGGGGAGCAAGAGGTGTTGGTAAGACAACAATGATGCTTCAACAATGTAAAAAATATTCCAATAAAGGAATATATGTATCTCTTGACCAATTATATTTTAACGAACACACCATAATTGAATTAGCAGACTACCATTATAAACATGGCGGTACACATCTGTATCTTGATGAAGTACACCTATATCCTCGGCATAATTGGGAACAGGAACTCAAAAATATATATGACAGCTATCCTGAACTTCATATCGTATTCACCAGTTCATCCCTATTGCAGCTAAATAATAAAGTGGGCGATTTATCGCGAAGAGTAGCTATATATGAACTACGTGGTCTCTCATTTAGAGAATATCTTAACTTCTGCGGAAACTATAAGTTCGAACCATTAACAATTTATGATATTATACAAAATCATGCACTAATTGCATCCGATATAGTGTCGCAAGTAAAGGTTATAAAAGAATTTGAAAAATATATTAAAAAAGGGTATTATCCCTTTTTTATGGATAGTTCAGAATTCACTTATTTACAAAGAGTAGAACGTATTGTACTATCCGTCATTGATATTGACATTCCCGCTATTGTAGATATAGAATATGAAACAAAATTGAAATTAAAGAGACTCCTTGTCATACTTGCTGAACAGATACCGTTCGTACCTAATATGACTAAACTTGGACGAGATATAGGGGTAACTCGCAATCAATTAATGAAACTACTTTCTTTACTCAATGATGGTGCAATTCTTAGAACTCTAAATGATGCAAATACTCAACCAAAAAGTGCAGCTAAACCAGCAAAAATTCTTTTTGATAATCCCTCGGTAATGCAAGCTCTTGGCATTATAAATAAAACAGGTACAGTTAGAGAAACATTTGCTGCTGCAATGCTAAGTGTACAGGGAAAACTGCATGCTGCAGAAAAAGGTGATTTTTTATTAAATCGTAAATATTTATTTGAAATAGGTGGTAAGGGAAAAGGATTTTCCCAAATAGCCGATAAACCATATAGTTTTGTTGTGGCCGACAATATTGAGTATGGAGTAGGAAACAAAATACCTCTTTGGCTGCTTGGATTTTTATATTGATATTACGTACAAACATAGCTCCGCAGACCGAGATGAACGACCTGCGGAGCTTTTTTATTATATTAAAGTGATTATTTCCAGCCGAGTTTCTTGGCTATGTTTTTGGGAACGGCATCTTTGTGTACTGTCACTCCTATTGTCTTGGCCAGGAAGTAAGGCTCAGACACATAGAAGAAACCATTATAGAGCTGGTTGGTATCCCAGGAGTTTTTCACCTTATAATAGCGGTTGCCTTCCTGGTCGGTTGCTATACCTACTATCTCCATGCCGTGGTCGTCTGTTGTCTCGAAGCGGTCGAAACCTTCCTGACGGCTTTCCTGAGTAACTTTCTGCTCTTTCACAGGACCTTTGATGTCAAACTGTGCATTTTCGCGGTCTTTGTCTGAAAGCTGTACCCAACGTGAAAGTTCAGTACCGTCCATGTCGGCTGTGCTCTTCGCTTCGGGAAGGAGTGCATAGCCGTTGCGCCATTTGAAACCACCCTCGCTCACATCGGCCGACCATACCACAGGATAGCCTTTGTCAATAGCATTGTCTACCACTTCTTTCATCTCTTCCATAGGCACATTTTCAGAATATGCCCACAGCCAGTTGTCGGCTACTTCAACAGGGAACTGCTGATAGAAAGGATGATGTGTGAAAGATGTGATGCTCACATAATCATCGGCATTCAAACCTGTGGCATCGGCAAATGAACGCGGAGTGTATGTCTTGCCCTCATATGTGAATGTTTCAGGCACAGGGCCGAGGTATGCATCAAGTATGGCTTCAAAACCTTTGAGCCATGCGGTAGAAAGTTTTTTGTTTCCACGTTTGAGCACCCCTTTCAGATAGCCGTCGAGTGCATCGAACATTTCATAATGGCTGTGTTTGTCCTCGCCATAATTCAGACCTGCATAAGCCTCTTCCGGCATAGCACCATATCTTTTGAACACATAGGGCACATCAAGAGCTGAACCACCCTGGGCAAAGTTGATTTTACCTTCCATACGGATGTACTTCTTTGCTTTGTCGATGTAACACTGGCGAACGGTAAACATTTCCGAAAGGTCCATTTCGGGTTTGCCTTTGCGAAGCATCTCATCTTCGAAGAATGAGGTTGAGGCAAAGCTCCAGCATGTACCTGATTTGTTCTGGTCCTTTACGGGAGTAGTCTTGATAACCTTGACATCGGTAAATTTGAAACCGGTGCTGTCAGGAATGACGATTTTGTCGTCGGCATTGGCTGCTCCACCGGCCAATAGGGCGGTCATAGCTGCCAGAAAAAGTTTGTTCATGATATATAAATAGTTAATTGAAAGATATTTATAATAAATTGTATAATAACATGTACTATGAAGTACATGTTACAAAATTACGAAAAAAAACTGAATAGCATGCATCTTACCCACTTGCCGACCTCTATTTCAACAAAGAAACATAGTTCGTTTCAGGCTGTAGATAACTTGTATAAACACTATATATAACTATCCTTATTTCAGTAGAAAACCTTTATATATTTGTGTAGAAAAGAAAATGGCTGTTCGTGGTGTTTTTTTCAATTTATTTTTTATGGCGACACTTCTTCCTGAAAAGTTATGAACATACGTCTACAATTCTATCTACAAAAATTGAAGAGTTTTCTACATCGTATTATTACTTTATTTAGTAACTTTGTCCGCAAGTTACAGACTTTATCTACATTGTCTACAACCCTATATTATTATTCTTATATTCTTTATTAAAGATATAAATATATATAACTACATATAATAAATAATAAAGCGATGAGCGAAACACCGGTAAATGAAAAAGAGCTGCTCAACGAGATAGAGCGCCTGCGCAAGGAGAAAAAAGCTTTCATTCTGGCTCACTACTACCAGAGGCCGGAAATTCAGGAAGTGGCCGACGCTGTGGGTGACAGTCTGGCACTCGCACGGATAGCCGCCGAAACGGATGCTGAAATCATTGTCATGTGCGGTGTGCATTTCATGGCGCAGACGGCTAAAATTTTATGCCCTGACAAGAAAGTGCTTATTCCGGATGCGGAGGCTGGTTGTTCGTTGGCCGACTCTTGTCCTGCCGATGACTTCGCGCGCTTCGTTGCAGAACATCCTGACCACATGGTGGTGAGTTATGTCAACACTTCTGCCGAGGTTAAGGCTCTCACGGATATTGTAGTTACAAGTGGAAACGCTCTGAAGGTAGTGAGCGCACTGCCGCAAGACGCTAAGATAATCTTCGGTCCTGACCGCAATCTCGGTGAATATATAATGGCACAGACAGGCAGGAAGCTGGTTCTGTGGCCAGGTGCATGCCATGTGCACGACCGTTTCTCTCTCGAACGCCTCCTCGAACTAAAAAAAGAATATCCTGATGCAAAAGTACTTGTGCATCCTGAATGCCGGAAGTCTTTGCAAATGGTGGCCGACTGTGTAGGCAGTACGGCTGCTCTTCTCGATTATGCACGTAAAAATGAAGCACACAAATTTATAGTAGTGACCGAGAGCGGTATTCTTTTCGAAATGCGTCGTAAATGTCCTGAAAAAGAATTTATAGCTGCTCCACCTGATGAACCCGGCTGCAGGTGCAACGAGTGTGAGTATATGAAGATGAATACGTTGCGCAAACTCTACGAGTGTCTGCGCGATGAGACTCCGGAAGTAGAGGTAGACAGAGAATTGGCGGAAAAGGCTTTGCGTCCCATACGCCGCATGCTGGAGTTCTGACCTATGAAGAAATCTCTGACCACAGCTGCTGCTCTCCTGCTGGCATCGGCAGCTTTTACCACCGTAGCTTCTTTACCTCCTTCTTTATTCTCTCCTGATGCAGGCGGGTATATAGAAAGAGGGCGATTAATGCTTGAAAATAACAATACGGCCGGAGCTATCGACCAGTTGCGTAGGGCACTTCGTGCCGATGCTTCATTTACCCCACGCACGGAAGAAGAATGCAGCTACATGATAGCCATGGCATATTATGAGCGTGGCGATGAAAGATGCATGGACATGCTTGCCGGTTTTGCATCTTCATATCCGGAATCCGCGCTTGCTGCAAGCGCCCTTATGGCAAGGGCTGACTATCTTTTTTTCCGTCATCAGTACGGGCTCGCTTCGGTAGCATACGAAAAAGTAGATATTGAAGCTTTAGGAAAAGAAGATGCCGGTGTATGTAGGCTTCGCTATGCGGTCAGTCTCATCCGTATAGGTGAATATAAACGAGGTGAGGCCATACTTGCTTCTTTGGCTTCCGGAAACAGCGATGTGTCTGAGGCAGCTCGCTACTATACAGCTTATGCCGAATATTGCAGAGGAGATATACGGTCGGCGCGCAAACATTTTGAAGCCCTTGACCGCATGCGTCTCGAACGTACGTCTAACCAAGGACGTCTCACTACGTCTGACTATGCCGACCCAGAATGTTACCTTGCGCAGATAGATTATGCTGAGGAAAAATATGCTGATGGAGCTGCCCGCGCAATGAAAGCGATGAAAAGCCGTATCTCTACCGACATGATGACTGAGATGCAGCGGATTGCCGGAGAATGTCTCTTCCGCGAAGGAAAATATGCTGAAGCATATCCGTTCCTTGAAAAATATTGTGCTACTCCGGACATTGACTATTCCACATCTGCAATATACGACCTCGGTACTATTCTTTACTCTCGTAACGATTATAGCCGTGCTGCCCAACTGTTGAATAAAGTGTCAGGCAATAATGATGCGGTAGCTCAAGGTGCAGCCCTGACTCTCGGCCAGTGTGAAGAAGCTCTCGGCAACTATCAGAAAGCGGCAGCGGCCTACCGTACATCCTATTCGCGGGAATTTGATAAAAAGGTAGCCGAAACGGCTCTTTACAACTATATATCACTTTCTGTCAAGGAGAAAAAGCCTGACACATCGGCCATGAATGAATTCATGCGTCGTTTCCCAAATTCGGCGTATACACCCGAAGTGGCAGAGTCTCTTGCAACGGTTCTTTACGACAAGGGTGACTACAGAGAGGCTCTTTCAGCTATGGACCGTATATCAATGCCTTATGCTTCGGCACGCCTTCTGAAACTCAAGACTCTTTATAAGCTCGGCGTCGCTGCCAGGAAAAAAGGAAACAACACCGATGCTTTGGCATACCTCCGGCGTGCTGTAGCTACGGATGCGAATGATGCTCAATTATTGGCACAATGCCGTCTGTGGCTCGGTGATGTACTGTTTGCACAAAAAAAATATGAAGCTGCCGAAAAAGAATATCGACTGTTTACTACGGCCGTACCGCGTGGTGAGAATGCAGCACTCGGTGTTTACAATCTGGCTTCGGCACTCTATATGCAGAAAAAATTTGCATCGGCTCGTCCGCTTTATGAGCGTGCCGCATCCATGCTCAAGGGTGTTAATTCGCGTTTACGTTCGGATGCTCTGACCCGTGCTGCCGATTGTTCCAATTATACAGGCGACTTGGCATCGGCTACAGCGTCATATTCGGCAGCTCTTGAGGAAAAAGAAGCCGACACCGGCTATGCACTGCTGCAGCGTGCGAAAATGTACGGTCTGCAAGGCGACCTGAACCGTAAGCTTTCCGAACTCGAGAGGATAATAGACAATCCTGAAGTGAGTCCTCAGGCCATGCTCGAAAAAGGGCGCACACTGCTTGAGCTGAACCGTGCTGATGAAGCTGCCGAGGTGTTCCGGCTTACTGCAGAACGGCATCCTTCCGCTGCCGAGGCACGTGAGGCATTGCTGCAGCGTGCAATCATATTTTCCGGTCAGCACAAAGACCGTGAGGCACAGGAAGCATACGGAGAGGTTATACGCCGTTGGCCGGCATCGTCTGAAGCCCATGCCGCTCAGCAAGACCTTAAGTCAATCAGCGACCGTATAGAGGAAGAAACCCGTCCTGCACGCACTTATGAACAGGCAGACATACTGCTCGGAAGTGATAATGCTGAAGAAGGCATACGTATGCTTGAAGCACTGTCGGCCGACCCCGACTCCGAATATGGTGCAAGAGCCGCCGTCCGTCTGGCCGAATATAGATTGAGCAAAGGGCAGCTGCGGGAAGCGCAACGCCTTATGGAAAAATTTACCGACCGTGGTTCGGAACAGGAATATTGGCTTGCAAGAGGCTTCATAACATTGTCTGATGCATTGGTAGCTCAAGGCAACAAATCGCTTGCTGCAGAATATCTGCGTGGACTACAGTCGAACTACACGGGAAGTGAAGACGACATAACCGACATGATAAACCAACGTCTTAAAAAACTGAAATGACACCTCGCCATCTCATCATACCTATAGCTCTGGCGGCCATGCTTCCGGCCGGAGCTCAGGAGCTGAACGAACAACTCACTGTCCATGGCATCCGACGTGCAGAAGTAGTTCTGCGTGGTAAAATGGATATCCTTCCGGCAGAACTCGGTTTGCCGGTTGAATTGTCGCCTATGCTTTCGGCCACTCAGGCCGTCACTGCCGGTTATACTCCGGATTTCATGCCATTGGCAGCACCGGGTTGGCGTAATTCCTTACGGCCTCTGAATTCTCCCGGTTATTTTGTGTTAGGTGCCGGGTCATTTCTCGACATGACGGCTTCCGCAGGCTATTCATTCAAGGCTTCGGATGCTTTCAGCACAAATCTATGGCTGCAATATGACGGCTCAAGTCTTTATTGTTCAAACCGTATATCTCCTTTCCGCCGTAGGTATGACGGAGCTGCAGGTTTTGATATGGGCTATAATATGGGTCACAACGGGGTGTTGAATGCGGCAGCGGTTTATTCGCTCGGATATTTCAACTACTATGGTACTCCGGATGCTGATACACAGACGCGAAACTCGGCTCAGGTAAATATAGGCTGGAAATCATCATCCGACAATAGACACACCTTTGCTGCCGGAGTGGACTATAGTTACTTCGGTTTCCGTCGTACATATCTCCCGACTGATTTCAGTCCGGAAAGTTTTTCCGGTCAAAGTGAAAATCATCTCAGATTGCAAGGCAACGGAACATTCGCTACCAGCGGTTCGGACCACGCGCGCATAGATGCCGACCTCGACTTTCTGTTCTACTCAGGAGGTGCGGGCAAGGTAGACGGACTGTATGATGTGGACAATTACGGCCGCCTGCGTTTACGTCCGGGATACACATTCAGGCGTTCAGGACTTAACTTCGACCTCGGTGCTAAAGTAGACCTTATGTGGAATGCCGGTCCGGAGTCAGACCGTTTCGACTTTCTTCATGTAGCTCCCGACGTGAGGATAGGCTATCGTGCCGGCATGGCGGGACTGAGTGCGAGAATAACCGGAGGCACAGAATTACAGACACTTCAGAGGGCATGGCAGAATGACTACTATACACTACCGCAGATTGTATCTACCACTCCCGTCTATTCTCCGCTTGATGCCACAGCCGGTGTAGAGATACAACCAGGTTACGGGCTATCATTCGGTATGGAGTTGATGTATAAAATAAGCAATAATCACAATCCTGCTGGATGGTATACTCCTGTGTTATGTTCCGATATTGAGTCTGCATCAATCTACGCTCCTTCCGAGCGATATGACACCAAAGGTTTCGGAGCATCGCTCAATGCCGGTTGGAAGTACGGAGAGAAGGCTGCGATAAGTTTGCGCGGCACTTATACTCCGCAAAGTACTGCTTCCGGCTATTGGAATGGTATAGACCGTCCGCGTTGGGTAGTGGATGCCCGAGGTGAGGTAAGTCCTGTTTCGGGTTTGAAACTCTATGTCGGATATAATTACCGCGGAGTCCGCCGTCTCAGCAGCGCCACTGCCTCATGTCGGCTTTCCGACCTTGCTTTGCTCGATGCGGGTGCTTCATACAACGTATGGCGCGGGCTTACACTCTGGTTGCGTGCAGGCAATATTCTCGGATGCCATGCTTCCTGCAGTCCGTCGTTATATGCTCCCGGCTTCAGCATGACCGGCGGCTTCCAGCTGACCTTCTGAACCGGCAGATAATGATGATGCAAAGTCATTGCGGCATCATTAGTAATATTATGGATGAATGTGAATTATGAATGAATATGAAAAAGTTTATTTTTGGCGTGGCTTTTGCCATAGCCACACTGCCGGCCGGAGCTGCTGAACCTCCGGAACATGCCGACACGGCGTGGCACGCCAATGTGCTGCCGGAGTTGCGCGTGACCGATGTGCGTTCGCGCGACGTGATACCGGCACAGACCCTGAGCGGTAAGGAACTTGATGCTTTGCGCAATCATAGTCTGGCAGATGCCTTACGCTATTTCAGCGGGGTGCAAATCAAAGACTATGGAGGCGTGGGTGGCATCAAGACAGTCAATATACGCTCAATGGGTACTAACCACACAGGTGTTTCGTACGACGGCATACAGCTCGGCAACGCCCAGAACGGACAGATTGACCTCGGCCAGTTTTCAATGGATAACCTTGAGGCTTTATCAGTCTACAACGGACAGAAAAGCCGCATACTCCAGCCGGCAAGAGATTTCGGCAATGCCGGCACTGTGTATCTGCAGACCAAGCGTCCGCATTTTGCCGAGGGGGAGACATATCACCTGAGGGCAGGTGTTAGGTTCGGTTCATTCGACCTGATTAACCCTACAGCCATTATGGAGTTGAAGCTAAGCGAAAACGTACATGCATCGCTGAGCACGGAATGGCTCAACTCAAGCGGTAAATATAAATTCCGCTACCGGCGTGTAACTCCGTCAGGTGAATTGGCCTACGACACTACCGCCACACGTCAGAACGGCGACATCAATGCCACACGCATCGAAGCCAATGTATTCGGCACATTCGGCTCAGGCTCGTGGCAGGCCAAGGCTTATAATTACAATTCTGAGCGCGGAGTACCCGGAGCTATAGTGAACAATGTCTGGCGCAGAGGCGAGAGAATATGGGATACCAATTCATTCGTGCAGGGGCGTTTCACACAATCCATAGGACGTTTCACGACAATGGCCAATGTGAAATATGCCTTCTACCGCACTCACTATGTCAATAACGACGATAAACAGATAAAGGTAGACAATCTCTATCGCCAGAAAGAAATCTACCTGTCGTCGGCCAATATGTACGAACTGACATCGTGGTGCAGTGCCTCGCTGAGCTACGACTTTATGTGGAACGACCTTAAAGCCGACATGTACGACTTTGCCAAGCCGGACAGATTGTCAAGTCTGCTCAGTGCAGCCGGACAGGCTGCATGGGGTCCGTTCGACATTCAGGCCGGTATTCTATGGACATACATCCACGATAAGCTGCAGGGAAAAAAAGCTCCGAAAGACAAATCGTCGTTCACACCTTCCGTCTTTCTCTCGGCCACGCCGTTCAGCCGGTGGACCGACTTCAAGGTGCGCGCCTTCTACAAACGCAGTTTCCGTATGCCCACATTCAACGACCTCTATTATACCGATATGGGGAATGCCAAACTCAATCCTGAGCGGGTGACACAATACAACGTAGGACTCGTGTGGTCGCACCAGAATAGTGCCGGCTGGTTTGATGCGGCACGTCTGACAGTCGATGCCTACTACAATAAGGTTCACGACAAAATAGTGGCTTATCCAAAAGGACAGCAGTTCCGGTGGACAATGCTCAATCTGGGAGTGGTGGACATACGTGGCCTCGATGTGTCGGGACGCCTGACTCTTCAGCCTGCACGCGGACTATACGTCACGCTACGTGCCCAATACACATGGCAACGGGCTATCGACGTCACCGACCCTGCCGACAATTACTACCGCGACCAGATACCCTACATACCCCGCCACAGCGGTTCGGCGATAGTCAATGCCACATGGCGCGGCTGGATGCTCAATTACTCCTGGATTTATGTGGGGGAGAGATACAATCAGCAGGAAAACATACGTTATAACTACACACAGCCGTGGTATACGTCTGACCTCTCGCTCGGAAAGAGTCTGCGTATCGGGCGTGTAGGCATGATGGTTACCCTCGACATCAACAACCTCCTGAGTCAGGACTACGATGTTATACTGAACTACCCTATGCCTAAACGCAACTATCGTGTTAATATCTCTGTAAACATCTGATGTAGCGATGAATATATTAAAAGTGCTTTTTCATCTTGTTGTCGCAGCAATGCTGTTTTTCGTATCTTCCTGCCGTGGCGACGAGGTGGTCATACCGGCCGAGGAGGAAAATCCCGGCGGAGAGGAACTCCCTGTGGGCGATGTGACAGGCATGTACCTTCTGAATGAAGGCAACATGGGCTCGAACAAATGTTCACTCGACTATTATGACTTCCTTACCGACACCTACAACCGCAACATCTACCCCTCGCTCAATCCGAATGTCATAATGGAACTGGGCGATGTGGGTAACGACCTGCAGGTGTATGGCTCAAAACTTTATGCCGTCATCAATTGCTCGCACAAAGTGGAAGTCATGGATGCCGCTACAGGGATAAGGATAGGCCAGATAGACATTCCCAACTGCCGCTATATACGTTTCCACCGCGGACAGGCATACGTAAGCTCATACGTAGGCCCTGTGCTGGTCGACCCGAACGCTCCCCGGGGTGCTGTCTACCGTGTCGATACGGCATCTCTTCAAATCACCGGACATGTCGATGTCGGATACCAGCCCGAACAAATGGAGGTGGTAGGCGACTATATGTATGTTGCTAACTCCGGAGGATACCGCGCCCCCAACTACGACCACACAGTGTCAGTAATCAGCATGACCGACTTCCGGAAAGTCGACGACATACCGGTAGGTCCGAACCTTCACCGTATGTTGAAAGACCGCTTCGGGCGATTGTGGGTGCAAAGCCGCGGCAATAAGAAGGATATTGCATCGTGCATATATCTGTTGGAAAAACAGCCCGGACGTTTATTCCTTCAACCGGTCGATACTCTCCATATACCCTGCACCAATATGGCATTGCGCGGCGACTCGCTCATCTTCTTTTCAACGGGTGAATATAACGGTATGAACCTCCCGACCTATGGAGTGATAGATATCAACACCCGGCAGCAGTTGGCAGGTTCATTCATAACCGACGGTACAGAGGCATCAATCAAGATGCCATACGGGCTGGCTGTTCATCCGGCGAGCGGCGATATCTACCTGACGGATGCTAAGAACTACGTATCGTCCGGCACACTCTACTGCTTCGGAGCAGACGGACGTAAGAAATGGAGTGTCCGCACCGGCGACATTCCCGCCTCTATCGCCTTCCTCCGCCAAAGCAGATAACGTTCTTGTTATTATATCAGAAATAATTGTTATATTTGCACTATACGTTTTCTGAGTATGAAGTTATCGGTTGGTATATTAGAAAAAATTAAGGGCTGTCTTAAAACAACAGCTCCTGATGCACGTGCATATCTGTATGGGTCTCAAGCTCGAGGTGATGCGCGTCATGATTCGGATGTAGACCTTCTAATTCTTCTCCCAAACTCATACGAGGGTCAGGATTTTGTAAAGAAAAAATTGGATATATCAGGGAAGTTATACGATTTATCGATAAATCTCGGTATCGATATATCTCCGCTTATTCTGGTGTCAAAAGTTTTCTTTGCAAGAAAAACACCTTTCACGGCCAATGTAATGAATGATGGTATTGAACTATGAGAGACGTTTTTGAATCATCATCTACGGCTGATTTAATTATTTACCGACTTCAGAGAGCATTTGAAACACTTGAAGAAGCCGATTATAATGCCAAAGGAGGTTATTTCAACGCTGCGGTCAACCGTCTGTATTATTCGTGTTATTATGCCGCATTAGCATTGTTACTTTCTAATAACATTGATACGTCGACACATAAAGGGGTCAAAACAATGCTGAGCCTTAATTTTATCAAGACAAACAAACTTGATATGAAGTATGGCCGTATTTATCAGCAACTTTTTGAAAACAGACAATCCGGTGATTATGAGGACTTTGTTTATTGCGATTTAGAACTTTATAATGCATTGCGCCCACAGGCAGTAGATTTTGTAAAGACGGTAGCCTCGATATGCAAACACTAAGTAAATGAGGTTGGACCGCCAAAGCAGCCAAGCCGATAACTTTCTTGTTATTATATCAGAAATAATTGTTATATTTGCACATATAACATTATAGTAGGGTCTTATATCCATGAAATTGATAGAACTTAACATACAAAAAATATTTGAGCTTTGCCGCTTGCATAAGGTCAGGTCTCTTGCTGCCTTTGGTTCTATTCTGACAGACAAATTTAATGACGAAAGCGATGTGGATTTACTTGTGGATTTCGAACCTTTAGACCACGACAAAGATGATTATGTCAGCAATTATTTTAAGCTAAGAGATTCATTGGAGGCTTTATTTAATCGTAAAGTCGATTTAATTGAAGAAAAAGGATTACGCAATAAATATTTTATAGCCAATGTAAACCGCACAAAACAGATGATATATGGCTAAGGAAGAGGTTCTCACCTATTTGCAGGATGTTATAGATGCCATAAACGATGTTGAGATTTGCTTCATCGACTTTCCAAATAGATATGATTTGTTTGAAAAAGATATTATGCGCAAATGTGTTGTGGAAAGAAAAGTTGAAATTATGGGGGCGGCTATAAATAGAATTAAAAAAATAGACCCTTCAGTATCAATACCCAACTCCCGAGCGATAATAGATACAAGAAATCGTATAATCCACGCTTATGACAATGTTCAGCCGGAATTTCTTTGGAGTCTGGTGATACGCCATATACCGAAACTTAAAAAAGACATGGAATTAATTATAGCTGAATATGAGAAACTTTGTAAAATAGAGAATAAAACAGATTTAGCTTGAAGTGGGATAATGGGGAATTTCTCCATTATTTTTTTTTTCGTATCTTCGCATCAATTATACAATATTGCAGACCATGAATTTGTACGACCAGGTAAGCGCCGACATCAAAGACGCTATGTTAAGCCGCGACAAAGTGCGCCTTGAAGCACTCCGCGGCATAAAAAAAGAATTTATCGAAGCCCGCACGGCCAAAGGTGCCGGCGGTGTCCTCACCGAAGAAAATGCTATTAAGATTCTGACCAAAATGGTCAAACAGCGTCGCGAAAGCGCGGCCATATATACGGAAAACAATCGCCCTGAACTGGCCGAGGCAGAACTGGCCGAGGCCAAGGTTATCAGCACCTATCTCCCCGAAGCCCTGTCTGCAGAAGAACTTGAAGCTGAACTGAAGCGCATCATTGACGAAGTGGGAGCTACGTCTCCGGCCGACATGGGCAAGGTGATGAAGACGGCTTCCAAGGAGCTGGCCGGGCGTGCGCAGGGTGGTGAAATTTCCGCAGCCGTCAAAAAAATTCTTTCCAACCTCTAATTAAATTTGAACAAATGCTTACCATACAAGATATTAAAGCTGACCCCGAACGTGTGATAGCACGTCTTGCCGTGAAAGGTTTTGACGGACGCGGACCGATAGAAGAAATTCTTGCTGCCGACGAAGAACGTCGTTCGCTACAGACACGTGCCGACTCTGAAGCTGCAGAACTGAACAAGCTGGCTGCATCTATCGGTGCATTGATGAAAGCCGGCCAACGAGAAGAGGCCGAGAAGGCCAAACAGCGTGTGGCCGAAATCAAGGAGCATGCCCGCACTCTTCAGGACAATCTGGCTGAAGTGAAGGAACGTATGACGCAAATTTTGCTCACAGTGCCCAATACTCCTTGCGATGCAGTGCCCGAAGGTAAATCTGCCGCTGACAACGTGGTTGAGGTCGAAGGTGGTCCGATGCCTGATTATACAGGTTTTACACCCCTCCCCCATTGGGAATTGGCCAAGAAATACAATCTGATAGATTTCGAACTCGGTGTCAAGGTGACCGGAGCCGGTTTCCCGTTCTATATAGGTCGTGGTGCACGCCTGCAGCGCGCGCTCATACAGTTTTTCCTCGATGAGGCCTCAAAGGCAGGATACACAGAAGTAGAGCCTCCCTACGTGGTCAACGAGGCTTCCGGCTATGGCACAGGACAGCTCCCCGACAAAGAAGGTCAGATGTATCATGTCACGGTAGACGACCTCTATCTCATACCAACGGCAGAAGTGCCGGTTACAAACATGTACCGCGACGTAATACTCGCGGCCGACTCTCTGCCACGTAAAAACTGCGCTTATTCTCCCTGCTGGCGCCGCGAGGCCGGCAGCTATGGCAAGGATGTGCGCGGTCTCAAC
>CAYVNJ010000046.1:0-14640 GCA_964452865.1 uncultured Sangeribacter sp.
ATAGTGAAGCAGGAAGCGTTCTTTGCCCTGGTTGAGTACGTCGTCGAGTATTTTCTCGTCGAGTGTAGTGCCGAGGGTTGCTGTCACAAGGGCCTGTGTCTCACCACGGGTAAAGACTGCAGCTCCGTGCGGGCCGGCCAGGTAGTCTACTTCGCACCAGATAGGACGGATCTCGGTAGTCTTACGGCCGTCGAGACGGATGCCTTCGTCGAGAACACAGCGACGCATGGCTTCTTTCTCTACATCATGGTAGTAGCGTTTCACCATAGCTATACGCTGGTCGGCTGTATATTTCTCAAGCTGCTCCTCTGTCATTTCCGGGAGAGCTTCGATGTATTCATCGCATACTGCTTTGAAAGCCTCGGCGCGCCAGTGCTTGTCAGGACAGCCTTTACGTGCTATCTCGTATGCCTTGTCGTAGCATTTGGCTTTTACGTCGGCGCGCAGTTCGTCATCGTTTATTTCATGGCAGAATTCACGCTTTGTTTCGCGTCCGGCTTCTTTCATGAGCTCAATCTGAGCGACACACTGTTTTTTGATTTCGGCGTGAGCTACTTTCAGAGCCTCGAGCAGTTCGGCCTCTGAAACTTCGTTCATCTCACCCTCGACCATCATTATGTTGTCGTAGGTTGCGCCGACCATTAATTCGATGTCTGAGCGGTCAATCTGGTCGAACGTGGGGTTGATTACCCATTCGCCGTCGACACGGGCAACGCGTACCTCGGAGATAGGACCTTCAAAGGGTACGTCGCTCACCATGAGAGCCGCTGAGGCTGCCAGACCTGCCAAAGCATCGGGTGCTTCGTTTGCATCGGCCGAATATAAGGTGACGTTTACAAATGTATCTGCGTGATATTTCTCCGGGAAGAGAGGACGGAGTACACGGTCTATGAGACGGGCTGTCAGGATTTCGTAGTCGCTTGCGCGTCCTTCGCGTTTGAGGAAGCCGCCGGGATAACGACCGATTGATGAGAATTTTTCCTTGTATTCTACTGTCAGGGGCATGAAGTCGACCCCTTCGCCGGCTTCTTTTGCCGAGCATACTGTGGCCAACAGCATTGTGTTGCCCATTCTTACTTCTACCGCTCCATCCGCCTGCTTGGCCAGCTTGCCGGTCTCGATGGTAATTTCCCTACCGTCGGGCAGCGGAATGGTTTTCTTGATTGGTTGTAACATACTTTTATTTTCTTCGTTGTTGCTTGTCCGCTTGTCGGGGAGAAGTAGTTCTCCTCGCTAAATCGCACAAAGTTACGCCTTTTTTTTCACATCTGCACTATAATGAGTACTTTTGCATGACCTTTTAATACCATTTAATCATGCCCTCGATACTTAAACGGTTTATACCGCTGTCATATTGCTTGGCGATGACTGCCGCTCTTTCGCTTGGCACATCGTCATGCTCAGATAATGAATTCAAGGTAAGCGCCGAGATTGCCGGTGCATCCGATTCGCTTTTCGTCTTGCAACGTCCTGATTTCAACGGGCGGTGGGTAACTGTTGATTCGGCACGTGCTGATGCTTCCGGTAAATTCAGATTTGCTTTCGAGCGGCCGGCCTCTCCCGAGGTATTCCGTATCGGTCTCGGCTCAAGGTATGTCTATATTCCGGTAGACAGTACGGAGTCGTTCGACATGACCGGTAGCTTGAAAGGCTATCCTGCCGATGTGAAATTAACCGGTTCGGATGCTGCCGTATTGTTGTCGCGTTTTGAACGCGAAGCAGACGCAATGTCGGGTAAACCGGCTGATTCTATCGAGAAATTCAAACGCGAGGTATATGCCAAATATATTAGAGACGGTAAAGCCGGTGTGACAAGCTGTCATGTATTGGGCAGAATGGTCGACGGTCGACCGCTGTTTAACCCCGAAAACCCTCAGGATGCCAAGTATTTTTCTGCTGTGGCCACCGCTTTCATGCAGTATCGTCCTGAAGACCCGCGTACAGAGACCCTGAAACGCACGGCTTTGCGTGCGCAGCAGGCACGCAACAGGGCACTCGGACGCCAGAAAGTAATAGGAGCTGCCAGTACGGCCATTATTGATATATCGTTGCCCGATGTCAGTGGACGTGAGCGGGCTCTTTCTGAGTTGACTGTCAATGGCAGGCCTACAATATTGGTATTTTCCAACATGACTGATGCCAACTCGCCGGCAATAAACCGAAGTATAGCCGATGTGTACAACCGTGGGCGTGTAAATGTATATCAGGTCTGCCTTGATTCCGACCGCAATGCGTGGCGTGAAGCTGCCATTGCTATTCCATGGGTTTGTGTCTTCGACCCTTCGGGCCAATCATCTCTGGCAGCCGCACAATATAACGTGTCCGGTTTGCCGGCCGTATTTATTTATAACTCAAAAGGTGAGTTGGTGAGTCAGGCTTCATCATTTGCCGACCTCGACAAGAAACTCGCTTCGCTCTGAAACGGAGAGGAGTTTCATGAAAAAGAATTGACAGCCTCTGCCACACGTGCTGCATCGTCGGCGGAGGCTGAACCTATTGGCAGACTTATCATCGTGCGGCACAATTCGTCGGTATGCGGAAGCTGAACGGACGCATACTGTGTATAACATGGCTGTCGGGTGGGCGAGACCTCATAATGTACGTCTGTGCCTATGCCACACTCGTCCATGTAGCGTCTTAATTCGTCGCGCCGTGGTGTACGGATAATATATTGATGCCATACCTGGCGCATTGTCGGGTCAATGATAGGTTTTATGACAAGTGGGTTCGTGATATTCTTGTCGTAGAACTTGGCTAATCTTATGCGGCGTTCCGTTTCTTCGTCAAGATGCCGTAACTTCACACGCAGGAAGGCTGCCTGTATTTCATCAAGCCGGCAGTTATACCCCTGGTAGACATTGTGATATCGTCTGTCAGAACCGTAATTGGCTAATGCGCGTACTGTCGAAGCGATTTCTTCATCATGTGTCACGACAGCCCCGGCATCGCCAAGCGCACCAATGTTTTTGGTAGGATAGAAGCTGAAACCTGCCGCATGACCCAAAGTGCCGGTCTGACAGAAGCCGTTTATTCCGGCTGAGGCAGAAAGCGCACCAATCGACTGCGCGTTGTCTTCAATTATTATCAGCCCTTTCTCCCGGGCAAGACTTATTAACCTATCGCTCCAGCAAGGTGTGCCGTAGAGGTGGACAAGAAGCATTGCCTTTGCGTCATCTGCCGCTGCAACTGCGCTATTGATGTCCATGTTTAATGTTCTGAGGTCGGAGTCGACAAAAACAGGAGTGAGGCCAAACTCCGTAATCGGCATTACTGACGCGATATATGTACCACCGGGAACAATCACCTTGTCACCTGGCTTCAGCCTCTTAAGTTCAAGCAAAGCCCTGACAATCAGCCTGAGCGAATCCAAGCCGTTGCTGACACCGATACAATGAGCCCCGCCATGGGCTGCCGACATTTCAGCTTCGAACGAACGGGTTTCAGAGCCTCCGAGAAAGTAACCCGAGTCAATCACTCTGGCTGCCGCAGCTTTCAGTTCGGCTGCGTACGGAGCTGTGGTATCCGAGAGTGAGAGAAAAGGAATTTTGGATGTCATGCCTGGTTTTCCTCCACCCATTTTATAAATTCATCGTAGTCGCGTATGTAATCCTCTTCTTCATAAAAATCGGATGCTATGGCCAGGCACACAGTACCGGTGGTGAAATCGTGCATGGTATTCCACACTCCTCGGGGAATGAGGACTCCACGATTTGAGCGGTTGAGCGCCACAGTCATCTCGTCACGCCCGTCGGTGAGACGGACATTCAGCGACCCGGCCACTGCAATCAGTACTATATCGCAGTCCTTGTGAGCATGTGCGCCACGTGTCTCGCCGCCGGGAACGTCGTAGATGTAAAACACCCTCCTCATCGGAAACGGTATATGGCGGGCGCTCTCTATGAACGACAGGTTGCCGCGCGGGTCGGTTATTTTTGGGAACTCTATAATCTTGACTCTTTCGCTCAAAGGTTTGCGCATCGTTTCTACTATAATTGATGAATGTGAAGCAAAGATAATAATTTTTTATATAAGAAGAGACTGCCTGAGCTTTGTCAGACAGTCTCAAGTTTATTTTCATCCAAGGCAGGATTTATTTTTTGCCTTTGCGTTTTTCAAGTTGTTTCTCCAATGCTTCGAGCACCAGGTCAAGGGCTTCTTCGAATGTATCGGCCGTTTTCGAAGCGAAAAGGTTTTCGCCGGGCACGTTGATAAGAACCGCCGCCTCTTTATTGCAGGCTGTTTC
The DNA here is from genome assembly GCA_964452865.1 of uncultured Sangeribacter sp. Taxonomy (GTDB): domain Bacteria; phylum Bacteroidota; class Bacteroidia; order Bacteroidales; family Muribaculaceae; genus Lepagella. Next base: position 4,244 of record CAYVNJ010000046.1, read on the forward strand.
CGGTTTTACGAGAGTGAACGTGACCTCAGCGTCTATAATATCTTCATACCGGCGGTTCAGCTTTTCAATTTTTTTATTTACAAATGCGACGAGTTTATCGGCGATTTCGAAGTGGATGGCTTTGATTTGCAGTTCCATAGTCTAATCTTCTTTTTTTGCCCTTGGGTGAGCGTGTTGGTAATTTGTTCTTAATTCGCGCAATGTGAGATGCGTATAAATCTGTGTGGCTGCCAGTGAGGCATGACCGAGATACTCCTTCACTGTGTTGAGGTCTGCGCCATTGTTAAGCATTGCTGTAGCGAATGTGTGGCGCAGCACGTGAGGGCTTTTCTTGCGGCATGCGGTAGAGGCCAGCTTTGTCTTTACAATGCGGTAGAGGCATGATTTGTTCATAGGTTCGCCGTTTTTCTTCGTAAGAAGTTGAGCGTCCGTGGTGTTGCATCCCGGTGCATCGGGACGCAAATCCAGATAATGCACTATTGCATGACACACTTCTTCCGGCAGTGGCACAACCCTCTGCTTGTTGCGCTTACCCGTTATTCGCAGCTCCTGGCGGGCGACATCAAAATCCTTGACGTGCAGACCGAGTAGTTCAGCCTGTCGCATGCCGGTAGAATATAGAAGCAGTAGTATCAGGTGGTCTCGCACCTCGTCATAGTCGCTGTCGGGCAATACCGGAGCATGATTGAGAAGCTGTTCCATGTCTTCGGTTGCTACAATCTCGGGGAGTTTTGATGGAAGTTTTGCAAGTATGATGTCTGAGCATGGATTGGTTTCCACTTCTCCTTTGTGTTTGAGAAATGCGAAAAATGAGCGCAGTGATTGTGTCTTGCGGCGTATGGTGGCCGGTTTGTCCCCGACCGATGAAAGTTCCCGCAGCCAGCGTCTGATATCGGCGCTCTTTATGTCGGTTGCGGTAAATATACCGGTTTCCCGGTTCATGAACTCTACAAATTGCAGTATGTCGCGTGCATATGCCGAAACGGTATGAGCCGAACGATTCAGCTCATACCGCATATATGTTGTAAAGTCTTCTACCTCTCGGGACATCTGCCCGCCTTCGGTAGGTTTTGTCGAAGTAGACGTGAGAGTAGTGTTTACTCTTCGCCCTGGCGAAGTTTCTGTACGTAAACCGCCTTAATCATCTTTTTGCGATTGGTTACTGACGGTTTTTCGAATGCCTGGCGGCTGCGAAGCTCGCGTACGATGCCGGTGCGTTCGAATTTACGTTTGAATTTCTTTAATGCTCTCTCGATGTTTTCTCCGTCTTTTACTTGTACGATTATCATTTTCTAATTTGGTATGTTGTTTGTTATTGTTTCGAAAGGAGTGCCATGCTCTGGGGGCAAAAGCGTTGCAAAATTAGTGATACTTGCCAATATGTCAAAATTAATTCGACATTTTCAACACTTTTTTTATTGCTGTTCTCTATTTATATGTCTCGCGGTAGTGCACCCCCTTTCGTTAACCAATATCTTTTATAGGATGTTAATCCTCTGTTTCATACCATTTTGAGTACATCAGGTAGTTGTGGGCAATCTTGCGGTTCATCTCTTTCGATTTTTCCGGTTCAACCATCTTGACAAATTTAGCCGGAGCACCTGCCCACATTTCGTTTGGACCTATCTGGGTGCGTGAGAGTACAACGGAACCGGCAGCTACTATAGCACCTTCGCCTACCACTGCATCGTCCATCACAACAGCTCCCATGCCTATCAGTGCATAATCATGAATCTTAGCGCCATGGACAGTGACATTGTGGCCTATGGAGACATCATCGCCGATTTCAATCGTTGATTTCTGATAGAGTGTGTGCAAAACACTTCCGTCCTGAATATTGACACGGTTGCCGATGCGGATTGAATTGACGTCGCCACGCAGTACGGTACTGAACCAGATGCTGCATTCATCACCCATTTCGACATCTCCGATTACTACGGCATTATCTGCAAGAAAGCAGTCTTTGCCGATTTTTGGTGTAAAGCCTCTTACACTTCTTATTATTGCCATTGCTGTATCTTAATTATTTGTTTTTAGCGGGTCAGTTCACGTGTTTTTTCTGCCATCCATGCTGCCTCTTCCTCGTTGAGGTAAGGGGTGAGTGCCTCACGAACCTGACGGTGATAGTTGTTGAGCCACTCTATCTCTTCGTCGGTCATAATCGAAGTTTCGAACAAGCGAAGGTCGAATGGGAAAAGTGTTACGGTGTCGAAACAGAGGAAACGTCCGAATTCAGTGGTCTCTTTTTCGCGGGTCACGATAAGGTTTTCGCTGCGTATGCCATAGCGGCCTTCGAGGTAGATACCAGGTTCGTTACTGGTTATCATGCCCGGCTCAAGGGCAGTCGGGTTCTCGTTCAGGCGTATGTTCTGCGGTCCTTCATGGCAATTGATGAAGAAACCTACGCCGTGTCCTGTGCCGTGATAATAGGCTTTCCCTTCAGCCCAAAGGAACTGGCGGGCGAGTACATCCAGTTGTGAACCACGTGTGCCTGCAGGGAAGATAGCGCGGGCCAGAGCTATATGACCCTTGATTACGAGAGTGAAGTCGTGACGCTGTTCCTCAGTTGGGGTACCCATGGCCACTGTACGGGTTATGTCGGTTGTGCCGAAAATGTATTGACCGCCAGAATCCACAAGCAGCAGGCCGTCACCACGTACCGGGATGTCGCTCTCTTCGTCGGCCTCATAGTGTACGATTGCGCCGTGCGCATTGAAGCCCAGGATAGGTGAGAAGCTTTCGTCTACACAGGTTTTGTCTTCGAGACGGATTTCGCGCAGTTTGCGGCTTAGCCCGAGTTCGGTCAGAGTGCCTTTGGGATACTCCTGTTCTACATACATGAAGAAGCGGGTCAGTGCTACACCGTCTTTCACCATAGCTGTATGCAGGTTGGCAAGCATAGTATCGTTTTTCACGCTTTTGAGGCGAGCTACGCCCGCACCACCGAAGACAGGAGTACAAGCTATATGGTCGTAGAGACCTCGGGATGTTTTTTCCGGGTCGATGAGCAGACGAGTCTCTTTGGGAAGCGCAGCCACAAAGTCGCACACGCTGTCGTAAGGACGGGTGGCAATGTTATATTTCTTAAGATGTTCTTCTACTTCGGGTGTCAGTTTCTCACTGTCTATGAAGAGGATGCGTTCGTTGTCGCTTAAGAAGAGATAAGCCACGAACATAGGGCTGAACAGAATATCGCCTGCGGTGCGCAGGTTGGTGGCCCAGGCTATGTCGTCAAGACCTGACATCATGATGGCATTCGCCATTTCTGCTTTAACCTCGGCCATTATGCGGCTCACTTTCGAGTCGACGGTCTCGCCTACAATTTTTTCGTCATGGATAAACAGTTTGTTGAGAGGACGCGACGGACGGTCGGGATAAATGGTGTCAAATGGGAAGAAGTCTGTTTTCAGTTTGATACCGTTGGCACTGAGTTCCTGTTCGAGACGTTGTGCCAGAGATACGGAGAAGGTCATTCCGTCAATACCTACTGTCGCGCCGTCGGGAGTATGGTCTGTTACCCAGTCAATCAGGTCGACAGCTTCAGGGCCGTCCTCTTTCATCATTTTGAAGCCTGTGCCGGAAAGCTGGTCTTCGGCCTGTATGAAATAGCGTGAGTCAGTCCAGCAATAAGCTTGGTCGGGGGTTACGACCGCTGTGCCGTTCGTGCCGTTGTTAGAGGCGAAACCGGTGAGCCATTCGCGGCCACGCCAGTGGTGAGGAGGCAGCTCGCTTTGGTGCGGGTCTGTTCCGCTGATTACGGTGGTGTGGACGCCTGCTTTCTGCATTGCAGCACGGAGGTCCGACAGATATTTGACGTTTTTCTTCTCCATATTGGTGATATTTAGTTTTGAGTTGTTATTCAAATTTGCGCGTAAAGGTAGCAAAAAAGAGGCGCATCCACAAACCCTCAGCAATAGGGTGCATCAGCTCCGTTGTCGGTCTCTGTATGAAACATTATTTCGAAATCCGGATTGACCTGATAGTCATTTATGCGGTTGTCGACGGCGTATTCATCCTTTATTTCAGGTTGTAATCCGGCAATTCCGTATTCAAGTATATCCGGTTCATTTTCTTTCTCGGCCTGCTGGAAATGCCATAGTCCCGGGTCGGTGGCGAGGTCTGGTCTTAATGTTGTGGCTGGAGGTGTTTCAGAGGCCAGAACAGACATAAGATTTTTCTGTATATCGGACGTGCCGTTCCAGACGGTCATGTACAATTCTCGCACAGCACGGGTGGTGCTTACATACAAGGTATTGAGTTCATCTGTGTTTTTTTCTTCTGCCGAGAGTGTTGCCATTCGTTCGTATGGTGTGTTCTTGAGCTTTTTAGCCGAAAGGTCTATAGGCATGTAAGGCGGTATGACACACTTGGCGGCGACCTCCTCAGGTATGCACGGACGCACCCAGGCTGTTTCGTCCATATCTGGCATTTTCGACCCGGCGAAAGGGAGCAGTACGCATGTCGACTCAAGGCCTTTGGCTTTATGTATTGTCATCACGCGAATTGCATCAGTGTCGGCTGGCGATTGTACAGAAAATTTGCCGCCGTTGTTTTTCCACCATTTAAGGAATGATGCGGTGTCTGTAGGATATGCTTCGCAATAGTCGAGCACAATGTCTTGAAACGCCGCTATGAAGCATGCATGTTCTTTTCTGAGATGTTCCGGCAGATGCCGGGCTATAATCCATTCGACCAATGCCGGAAGCGTCCTCAATCCTTGCGGACTGTCCTCAGAAGGGTCCTCATTGTCGCTGGCGAGGATGGCTTCCAGAGCCTCCGCTGCAGATAGTTCCGGGTTGCGGCTCTCGAAACTGCGAAGCCGACGTTCGAAACGTTCGGGGTCAATATAGCGTTTGTCGTTTTCTTTTTCTGTTTCTTTTGTCGTTTCCGGCTGGAAAGCATCTGAAAGAGCCGTGCGTCCAAGTGCTGAAAGGATTAGTTTCACTGCAAATGATGAACCGACGCCCAGCGACTCTTCGCTCACGAATGCCATAGGTATGTAGTCTGCCTTTCCTTCATTTTCCGCATTATGGTCGAGCATAGCCTCGATAAGTTGTTCTCCCTGTTTGTTGGTTCGCACCAGGAAGGTTATATCTTTCTGCCTGTAGCCACGATGCAGCAATTGTTGCACTATGTTGGCATTGGCGGCGATTGATGCGGCTCTGCTCTCTTCCGTCTTCTTCTCTTTTAGAAACAGTACTTTCACATATCCTCGCTTGGCTGTCTGGCGTTGTGGCATGTCTTGTGCCGATGTAGAGTAGAGGCCCGATAATGTCTTCCTCCCCTCCATGTCGAGCATTTCCGGAAGTACTGAGTAGAGGGTGTTGTTAAACCTTACGATATCGTCGGCGCTACGGTGATTGGTATTCTCGGCCGATGTAGTGCCGGTTTCTATGCAGTTGTCTCCAAAATCAGCTTTGACCTGGGTCGTTATCAGGCTCGAATCAGCATTGCGGAAGCGATAGATGCTCTGCTTGGCATCCCCGATTATCAGATTGGCGTTCGAGTTGGCGACGCTCTCACTCAGCAACGGGTGGATATTCATCCACTGTAATTTGGATGTGTCCTGAAATTCGTCTATCAGATAATGATGCAGATAGTAGCCTGTCTTCTCATAGATGAACGGTGCGTCGGCATCATTGATTATTTTGTTGAGAATGGTGCTGGTGTCGCTCAATTGCACCAGATTATTCTCTTCCCTGAATTCGGCGATGGCTTGCATTATAGGCTGCATCAATCCGAGGAAATGCAGCTTGCTTCTGAATGCACTCCATATCGATGCCTGCATGCGCCATTCCTCAAATGCGTCTGCTATCGGTGGGAGCAGCGGTGTCCAGTCATACGACTTGGAGAGTTTCTTGTTTTTAGAATTGAACACTCCCGAGGCTGAGGCTGTCGGTGGTTTGGGGAGTCTGTCAGTATTCGTGGAATCCGGATTGTTTGCAATCCACTTGGCGAAGGTAGCTACCGACCTGCTTCCTGTCTCCATAATATCCAGTCCGGCGTGGGAGAAATTTTCTGCGAGCAGTCTCCATACACTGGTTAGCTGCTCCATTTTCTGTCGGAGATATATATCGTAATTTTTGCTCAGTTCCGACAGTACATGCCGAAAGTCAGGATGCTCTGCATAGAAATTTCGCATGGCTTCTTCCTTGCCGTTCTTGAATGTCTCTTTCGTAAGCTGGCGCGCAAAGTCGAGTAGATTGCCATAGAGAGTGCGCGTACGTCCGTCCCCCTCGTCAGCATTAAAGATGTTCCATGCATTGCCGTTTTCCATTGAAGCGCTGATGTATCGGCTCAATATGTGGCGGATATTGTCAGCATCCTCACTCTTTTCTTTGATTTTCGAGAGTGTGTCGTTCACTCCGATGCGCAGCATATAGTTATCGTCAATCTCGACCTGGTAATTCTGGCTGATTTCGGTTTCGTATGTAAAGGCTCGCAGTATGCTTTGGAAAAAAGAGTCGATTGTCGCTATCTGAAAATCGGAATAATTGTGCAGAAGCTCTGCCAGGGCGCGCCGGCATGTACGGGCCAACTCTTCCGCGCCGACCCCGAATTCCTGCATGAAATCTTCCTGATAGTCAATTCGGCCGGTGGCAGCTTCCGGGTGTGCTAAAGCGGCCAGTTTGTCTACGATGCGGGCCTTCATCTCATTGGTAGCCTTATTTGTAAACGTAACGCCCATGATGTGTCCGAGTGCTTCGTGTAGTTTGTCAGGCTCACGCAGTCTCCGACCCATGGGTGTGTCCATGCCTATATACAGGCTGATGAATGTTTTGGCCAGGGTGTAAGTTTTGCCCGACCCGGCAGATGCCCTTCGCAGTTCAATCACACTGTCGTTGTTTTAGCACATTTTAATTTTATATCCCATATTTTTCAGCAGAGCGGCAACGTCTTGGCGGCGGTCGCCTTGTATGAGTATGTCGCTACCACGGCTGCTGCCCCCTGTGCCTAATTTGCGTTTCAGTTCTGAAGCAATGGTTGCCACTTCCTCATCGCTACATTCAAATCCTTCGGCCAAGGTTGCTGTCTTGCCATGTCGCATGCGGCGGTCTATACTCACTCTGACCGTTCCATTTTTCTTTTTCTCCTCTTGCTGAGCGCCATGCTCAACCGATTCAGGCGTGTCGGCTGGCATTTCAGCTCCGAGGCGCGCCAATGTTTCTTTCCAATCGTTCATATCTGAAGGCAAATTTACAATTTTTATACTAAACATGGCAACCTTTGAAGTCCTGTGCGTGTTTCAAATTTGGTGGGGAACGTATGTTCCGCTATTCAATACTATTCTGAAAAAATATTTATTATGGCAACAGCAACAACACATTTCCAGACTCTCCCCGTAAGCACAGAAGGTACTTTGCCCGCAGTAGGTGCGCAAGCTCCGGCTTTCACTCTCGTAACCAAAGATTTGGCAGAAATATCATTGGCCGACCTTACCGGACGTCGGGTTGTTCTCAATATTTTCCCAAGCCTCGACACACCCGTATGTGCTGCCTCGGTGCGTCGTTTCAATTCTGAAGTAGGCAAACTTGATAATACACAGGTGCTTTGTGTATCAATGGACCTCCCTTTTGCAGCTGCACGTTTCTGTACGGCAAACGACATCGAGAACGTAACACCCGCATCCGCTTTCCGTTCAGACTTCGGTCGTGAATATGGAGTTCTGATGGCCGACGGCCCTCTGCGTGGACTCCTTGCAAGAGCCATTGTCATTATTGATGAGAATGGAAAGGTAATCTACTCGCACATCAACGACCAGATTACTGAAGAACCTGACTACGCAGCAGCTCTCGCAGCACTTGGCAAATAATCTCATCCGTATATAAAAAATGCGCGCCCGACCGGCGCGCATTTTTTGTATGTGTACTTGTAATTATTGGTGATAAACCTCTTTGGAGGCTTTCGAGCCGCGCTTCACGATATAGATGCTTCCCTCCTCCGGAGCAGCCACTTTCTGCCCCTGCAGATTGTAGTATCCTGCCTGGTATCGGAATCCACATCAATATTTTTAATGGAATTCCATTTCGGCAAATCGGTCTTTTCGTAAATAATATCCAAAAAAATATTTGAGAAATACAAATACTTGCACAATAAATATGTGTGATAAATTATATTTATCTTTGTCGCGGTATAATATTCGATTGTATAAATATGAATGATTTGAATTTGCCTGTCATATTGTTTGATGATGCCGACAGGCGCGTTGACCTTCTGCCGCTTGCGTTCACCCGCCCGATTGCTGATTTCAGGGTTGGTATATCTACTCTTAGGGAAAAGTGGGAGGCATTCTTGCCCGGTAGTTACTATTACCATACTGTTGACTATCTTGCGGCTCGTGTGGCTGAGCCTCCCGTGGGGGATGCGCTGTATATCAATTCTTCTGTCTTGCCCGATGAGGCTTTGGCTGCCGCAGTGGCCCGGCTTGAGGCCGGTAGCGCTTTGGTGGCAGGCGAAGAATTGCTGGCTTTCAGGGGCGTGCGCGCCGATTTTGATGCACGACGGTACGAATCGGTTGAGTATGGCAAATCTTTTGATGCAGTAAGACAGCTATATGATATATTTACCCTGAATGGGAAGGCTATAACTGACGATTTTCGTAGGCTGACTGCCGGATGTCAGTCCGGTGTGCCTGATGCCTCTTGCGTGTTGATTGGTCCGAACCGTCTTGATGACGATACTCCTTCTATATATATAGGTGAGGGTGCTACCGTATGTGGGGCTTTTATCAATACAACGGAAGGACCGGTATATATAGCCCCGGGTGCAAAGGTGATGGAGGGTTCGATGCTTCGCGGCCCGCTGGCTGTGTGCGAGGGTGCGACGGTCAATATGGGTTCGAAGGTATACGGTAGCACTACAATCGGGCCTAAATGTAAGGTCGGAGGCGAGGTGAACAATGTAGTGTTCTTCGGATTTTCCAACAAGGCTCACGACGGTTTTCTCGGCAATGCCGTGATAGGAGAGTGGTGTAACATAGGTGCGGGTACCAACGCATCAAATCTTAAGAATGACTATTCGCCCATAAGGTTGTGGAATTACCGCCGCCACACTTTCGCGCGCACCGGCATGCAGTTTTGCGGTCTGATTATGGGAGACCATTCTAAAGCTGGAATTAACTGTATGTTTAATACGGCAACAGTTGTCGGGGTAGGAGTCAATATTCATGGTTCAGGATTTCCGCGTACATTCATTCCGTCGTTCAGCGCCGGTTCGCCGGTGTCGGGGTTTGCCGACCTTCCGCTCTCTAAGTTTTATGAGACTGCGGAGCGTGTCATGGCTCGTCGCGGATTGGTGCTTACGGATGCCGATAGAGTGATGTTTGAGCATATCTATGAGCAGTCGGCGCAGTTCAAGTAGACGGCCTGTGATAAAAAATATTAAAAAACTTGTTGCGTAATAGCTTAATTATTAGTAATTTTGCATCGCTTTTGAGGTGGATGCCTCCGATAGAGCGACTAAATATCTGACGGTCAGGTGTTTAGTTGCAATTGGTGTGTATGTGGCCTCGCTGCAAAAAATGATAAAGATAAACTAACCGATATAAACAAAAACTAAGGAATGCCTACGATTCAGCAATTAGTAAGAAAAGGACGTGTGGCTCTTAAGGACAAGAGCAAGTCTCCTGCACTGGATTCCTGCCCGCAGCGTCGCGGCGTTTGCGTCAGGGTCTACACAACAACCCCCAAGAAGCCTAACTCGGCTATGCGTAAGGTGGCTCGTGTCCGCCTGACAAACGGCAAGGAGGTCAACTCCTACATCCCGGGCGAAGGCCACAATCTTCAGGAGCACTCAATCGTGATGGTGCGCGGTGGTCGTGTAAAAGACCTTCCCGGTGTTCGCTATCACATCGTGCGCGGTACTCTCGATACAGCCGGTGTAGCCGGTCGCACACAGCGTCGCTCTAAATATGGTGCCAAGCGTCCCAAAGCAGCCAAGAAGTAAGACACAATCCAGACTGCTCTTTAATTAACCACACATCACAACACCCGTTTTTGATTTATTGGAAAGCTATAGGTTGAGTAAACTCCGTTAGAGTACGGTAGTTGAAGATGATGACAGCAGCCAAAAACAAAAACACAAGTTTTTAGACTAAAAATGAGAAAAGCCAAACCGAAAAAGAGGGTCGTACTTCCTGACCCCGTTTTCAACGATGTCAGAGTGACTAAGTTCGTTAACCACCTGATGTACGACGGTAAGAAAAACACAGCCTTCACTATATTCTACAACGCTCTTGACCTTGTGAAGGCAAAACTTCCTAACGAGGAGAAAACTCCTCTCGAAATCTGGAAGAAGGCTCTCGAAAACGTTACTCCTCAGGTTGAGGTGAAATCGCGCCGTGTCGGTGGTGCTACTTTCCAGGTGCCCACTGAGATACGTCCCGACCGCAAAGAGTC
>CAYVNJ010000047.1:0-14086 GCA_964452865.1 uncultured Sangeribacter sp.
AAAGACCGTCAGGCTAAGATTGCAAAATATAGCGCGCAGCAGGACAATGTGCGCAATAACCGCGAGTTCGACTTCCTCAACAAAGAAATCGAATACGAGGGCTTGAGCGTAGAACTTGCGCAGAAAGAGATTACCGATTTCCAGAAAAAAATGGAGCAGAAGAAAGAGGAAATTGCCCGTACTCAGGAAGAACTGACCGACCGCGAGCATATCCTGACCGAAAAACGCTCAGAACTCGACGAGATAGTTTCCGAGACACGTCAGGAGGAAGAACGTCTGCTCGATAAGGCGAAGGAGCTTGAGCCACTGATTGATACCTACACGCTCAATGCCTTCAAGCGCATTCGCAAAAACGCCCGCAACGGCCTGGGCATAGTCACAGTGGAGCGCAATGCATGCGGGGGCTGTTTCAACCGCATCCCGCCCCAGCGTCAGCTTGAGATAAAAATGCACAAGAAAGTGATCGTTTGCGAATATTGCGGCCGCATCATGATAGACTCGGCGCTTGCCACAGCCGATGACAGCACCGCGGAAGCAACTGCCGAAACTAAGGACTGATAAAGCAACATAGCAAGATAGCCGGAGCGAGAGTAAACATTTCTCCCGCTCCGGTGTTTTTATTGGCATAGAAGATAACACAATAAAACCTCGGAAATTATGAAAAGAATATGTAAGACAGTGCTGACAGCCATGCTCGGCTGTTCTATGATAGGAATGACCGGTTGCTCATCGATGACCAATCTTGGCAAAGGCGCATTGATAGGCGGTGGTGGCGGCACGGCACTCGGTGCAGGCATAGGTGCTTTGGCCGGAGGAGGCAAAGGCGCAGCCATTGGCGCGGCTATCGGAGCAGCAGTCGGTACAGGTGCCGGTGCGCTCATAGGTCAGAAAATGGACAAACAGGCTGCCAAACTGAAACAGGAATTGGCAGACAAGGCAAAGGTGGAGGAAGTTCAAGACCAGAACGGCCTGAAAGCCATTAAAGTTACATTCGACGGCGGCATCCTCTTCCCCACAGGCAAATACACGCTCAATACCCAGGCTAAAGCCGACCTGACTAAATTTGCCACATCGCTCATGAACAACCCTGATACCAATGTCCAGATTTACGGATTTACAGACAATACGGGCACATACGCAGTGAATGAAAAGCTTTCGAACGAACGGGCTGATATGGTGCTCTCTTACCTCGCCAACAGCGGAGTATCGCCCACACGTCTGCATGCACAGGGCATACCTATGGCTGACTACGTAGCCTCCAATGACACACCGGAAGGACGTGCCCAGAACCGACGCGTTGAAATCTACATTACCGCCAACAAAGACATGATACAGAAAGCCGAGAACGGCACACTATAAATAGCACTGAAAATATCAAAGTTTGTCAAAGCGCATCCGATAAGGTTGCGCTTTGATTGTTTATGCATGAGTCTTCCTTATGTGCGGCTAATAAAAATTAACATAAATTCAGGGTTTATGCAGTTTACAAATGATTTTCAAAGAATCGAAGCAAATATTAACATAATTTAACAAACGGGGGGGGGTAAAAACGCCTTGCTTATGAGGCTTTTTTGTAGTACCTTTGCACCGTTTTTGTGAAATGTAACCACCTGATAGCGGGAAAGGTTAAAAAATTGAAAAAGAGAAGCATAAGAGAACGCAAATAATACTACGGACATCCGGACGCCGTTAATAAAAAAGTCTGACGTATATCATAGAACTAACAAATAACAAACAATAATACTTAACAACAACCAAATGAAACATTTAAGAAAACTTTCCTTAGGTTTCGGACTGTTAGCTGCTGTGGCTTTCACCTCATGTAGCAACGACGAGCCTACAATGCCCACCAATCCTGACCAGGGCAGTGTGAGCGAAGCACCCAAAGACGTCTTTGCCAGTCTGACACTGCGTCTTCCTGCCGCCACAACCACTAAAGCCGGCGAGAACGACCCCAAAGGACCTCAGGGCGAGGAATTCGGCCAAGGCTATGAAAATAGTGTAGGCCGTGTGCTCGTTATTCTGGCAGTAAAAGACTCTAAAGGCTACAAATACCTTACCAGTGCAGAGGCTGATGCCAAATCAGCTGGTAATGAGGCCGGTACGGGTAACTACCCCGGTTCTCCCAATCCTCAGCCCGTTGTAAAGTATATTCTTAACTTTGCATCAAAAGAGATGAATCCTCAGGCACTTGCCGATGGTTCAGGTGTTCCGGGAGCAACTCCTGTCTATGTGTTCGCTTACTGTAACCCTTCAAGCGAATTTGTAGCACGCATCAAGAAAGGTGCTGAAGACAATGCTGATTACTATTTCGCTGATGAAATGGCTTCTATCACATTGGATGAAAACGGTAACTCGTCAATCTGGGAAGAGAACAAGTTCCTCATGACAAACAGCGAACTCGTTTTTGTGAAGGACAAAGAGACAGGTGCTGTTAAGCCTATTCCTTCAAAAGAAGAATTGGTAGCCAATCACAATACACCTGAGAAAGCATTCGACCTCGGTACTGTGAAAGTTAAACGTGCCTGCGCTCGTTTTGACTTCGCTGCAACTAATGCTGACGGCCTCGGAGACAACATCTATGCAATCGCAGATGTAGCAGGTGGCACAAACATCGGTACAGTCGAACTGACAGACATGGCACTTTTCAACCTTGCCAAGAACTTCTACTATCTCCCCCGTACAAACTCTTTGTGGTCATGGACTGGAGATACTTATCTTTGTGGTGAACTTGAAGATGACTACGTAGTAAGCTGGGGTCGTCAGTACAAAGCAGCCGCCTCTCTTGCGGCCGTACTTGACAATATTACTCCCAACTACTTCCACTTCCTCATAGATAATAATTTAGTTGATTACAAGGAAGATGCAACCGGTCTTATATGGACATCTCTTAAAAATTGGAGCGGCAAAGGCGAAGACAACGATGAGGGCTGGACACCTGGTGCCGGTACCAACTACCGTATCTGGCGTTATGCTACAGAAAACACAATTCCTGCTCAGTCAGGGTCTGTAGCTACCTCTTCTCAGAGAATTGGTATTACTACAGGTGTTGTATTCAGAGGTGTGTTTACTCCTGATGAATCACGCAAAGACCGTTGGAACGGCAATGCAGTCTACGTACATAACGACATCGTGTTCGGTGACTATGAAACCCTGAAGGCATACGTTGCTAAATATCCCGATACATCTGTAGCAGACCACTTCAAGAAAGTTGCTAAACTGAATAACGCAACAGATGTCGATTTGACAAAGAGCCTTATCAAGGATGACGCTGATGCCGAGAAGTATGGTTTCAAATGCTATGAGCCTGTAAACGGCAAATACATCATGTATTACTTCTACTATAACCGTCATAACACCAACGGCAACAATTCATCAATGGGTGCAAACGAGTTCGGTGTAGTACGTAACAACGTTTACAAACTTGCTGTAACAAAGATTTCAGCTCTCGGCGACCCCGAAACACCCAACAAACCTGACGAACCGGACGAGAAAGAGAATGCTTACTTCACAGTTAACTGTGTAGTTCTTCCCTGGACAGTACGTGTGAACGATATCGAGTTCTAAATCCTATATCGTTGTGGCAGACGCGCGAACAGTGTGTCGCCACAACAACCCAAACCCTATGGGTCGGTGGACGACCCCAAAGCTATGGGGAAAGTGATTTCCCCATAGCTACCAGTAAAGCCTTGTAGGGCAAAATGTCAGTGCAATACAATTATTACGGCATCGGTAGCCCGAAGGCGAAAAAATATAGATGTGAAAAGGAGATAATGATGATGAAATATCTGTCATATAAAGTTTTCGGACGTGTGCTTGCCATACTGATGATGTCGGTGGCTCTGCTTGGAGGCCTTACTTCATGTTCGGCCGTCTATGATGACCTCGAGGAGTGTCCGCGTGGAGTGACGATGCGCTTTATCTTCGACTATAACCTTGAATTTGCCAATGCGTTCCCTTCGCAGGTTGACTGCCTGTCGGTCTATATCTTCGATGCTGAAGGTAAGCTTGTAGAACGTCGTGTCGAGACATCGGAAGTGCTTGCCGACGAAGACTGGCGTATGACTGTAGACCTCCCGGCCGGCGACTACCGGGCAGTGGCCTACGGCGGCATGGAGTGCGAGCTGAGTTCATTCAATCATACTACCCCCGGGCATGAGGTGCGTACACTCGAAGACCTCGAGGTCCTTATCAACGATAGCCACATCGGCGATGCAGACAATGCTCCGGCAGCACCACTGCACGACCTATTCCACGGCGCGTTGGATTTTACTGTGCATGAAGGCACGGATTATGAGAATGTGACTGTGGCGATGATGCGCAACACCAACCACCTGCGTCTTGTGCTCCAGCATATTGACAATTCGCCCGTGGACTATAAGGACTTCAAGTTTGAGGTTATTGACGATAATGTGCGTTTCACCCATTCGAACGATGTAGTACCTCACCGCGTGGTGACTTATACCCCCTGGAGCGCGGGCAATTCATACGCAGGTATGGCCGGCAATCCTGATGCCGAAGGTAAACCGGCACTCGCTGCCGACGAGGGTCTGCCTGTTCAGGTGGCTTACGCCGAAATATCGATGTCACGCCTTATGTATGACTCGTCGCATGTCTGGACAAAAGCCGACGGTGAGACACGCACCGGTCCGCGGTTGCGGATTACCAATGTCAATGACGGTCATACAGTGGCCGACCTTCCGCTGAACAACTATCTTCTCCTGATGAAGAGCGACTACTTCAACAAAATGGACAATCAGGAGTATCTCGACCGTGCCTACCGCCACAATATGGTCTTCTTCCTCGACTCTGAAACAGAAAGTTGGGTGAGGCTGAATATCGTAGTGGGTCCGTGGACGGTGAGAGTAGACAATCTTGAATTTTAAGAATAAGGAATAACACGAGTGAAGATATACCATTACATATTGTTTGCCATGCTCTTTCTTGTGGCATCCTGTTCGTCTACGGACGAGCCGGAGGTCGCATCCGGTGTGACTACCGGCGGCGGGGAGACGTGCGAGCTGGTGGTATCTTTCAAGGCTGAGCAGACTAATGTCCGTAGGTCTCCCTCGATATGGGGTGACCCATATCCTGAGGAAGAGGGCACACCCGACGAGAGCGAGATACGTGATATGTATCTCTACTTCGTGAGCCCTGACGATGTGGTCTACCCTCTAACACCTACCCTCATAGGAGAGACCTCGTCCGATGACTTTTCGAAAGTATATGAATATAAAGTGACAATCAACCTGAGAGCGGACTATGTAGTAAAGAACGCCGACGGTACGAAATATCTGTCGGGGCGTATAGTGGCAATGGCCAATATGCCGGACGGAATGCCTGCCACACCGTTTGAACATTCTAAATTCGACATTTCGCTCATCGACGAGACACAGACAATCCCTATGTGGGGTGTGGAGACACTGACCAATCTGCGTCTTGAATCGGACAAGACCGTGGCCTCAGGTAAGACCATACGTCTGCTGCGCGCCGTACCGAAATTTGCATTTGAACTTGCCGACGACCTGAAGAACGAATATAAGATAACGTCGGTGACTTCTCCTTACGACGGGTTCGAGCAGACAGGCTATTGCCAGCCTGCGGGAGGTCTTACGGTGAGTGCTACGTCAAATCTTCTGATTGAGGGATGTTTCAATCCTCACGACAGTGAAGACAAAGTACTTTTCCCGGGCAAGATTTATGGAATAGGCTCTCAGAAGGTGTGGATGTATACCCCGGAATTTCTGGCTGAACAGAGCGACAATGGACAACCTCCATATTTCGAGGTGACTCTTCAGCGCTACGACGGCGCCGGATTTCCTTTTACCGGCAGAGTCTACCTCTGCGACTACCAGGACGGTGAGCCGAAAGAAGGGAGTGCTTTTGAAAAAATCGTGCGCAACCACGACTACCAGTATATCATCTCTCTCCGTAAACTTGAGTTTATCATCTCCTTCCACGAATGGATTTTCGGTGGAAAGGTACACATCGAACTTGAATAACCGAACATGAAGCTGAATAAAAAATACATATCGCTGCTCTTGCTTCCGGTGTTTTTGCTCGCCGGTTGCCGGGATGACGAACTTATGTCGGGAGGTATGCCTACCGACCCGAATGCCATAACATTCGCAGCCTACTCTGTGGCCGCCCCGGCGCAGACCCGCGGCGGAAAGCCGCTCTACGACCCTCTGGTGCTGACAGGCGAGGGTAGCGCACCGTTATATCTGCATACATACGAAACCGAGAAAATCGGTTACCGCCCCGGCGAGGATGCCCCTACGGCGACGCGCGGCCAGCAGGTGGTCTCGGCCGAAGAACTTGCCAAATTTCACAAGAATTTCGTAGTGCTCGCCACCGCCAAAGAGGATGACGAGAATTATTTCGGCTGGGCCAAGACAATAGTGTCGTCGCAAGCCGACAATATATGGTTTACAGAGCGTACACAGTACTGGCCCGGACAGAAGGAGCTGAACTTCTATGCCGTATCGCCCTATTCGGAACTGGGCAATCTGTCGGGACTGAAAGCTCAGAACGGCAGGATGTCGTTCAGCTATACCGCCCGCAAGAGCGAAGAGGAGAACAAGGATGCGGAAGCGCAGCCTGACCTGCTTATGGCAACCTCGACGTGCAATAAGGCAGGAAGTGTGGCCGGACGCGCACCCTTGAAGTTCGGGCATGCACTGTCGGCAGTGAAATTTGCCGTGCGCGATGTGCTGGACGGCGAAGTAGTCAACATTAAAATATCCGGTGTCAACTCAACGGGAAACTGTACATTTTTCCCCATAGACCCGGAGGAGGGTATAGGCGATTTCGTGTGGAGCGACCAGTCGGGCAAGCAGACATATTCGCAGGATTTTAATTATAAGATTGACGACCGCGGTATAGTCAGCACGGATGATGACACGCAGGATTTGCTGCTGAACAGCACGATGCCTGAGAAGACCTTCATGATGATACCTCAGGAGATACCGGACGATGCGAAGATTATCGTGACCCTGAAGCGCAAGGGGATGTCGCCGGAACAAATCACGGTGAGCGGTAATATCAAGGATAATCTGGTGAGCGAATGGAAACCGGGTCATGAGTATGTCTACACCATATCTACCTCTAAAGATAACTGGGTTAATATTTTTGCAGTAGGAGGTAATCACAGAACCAACAAGGCAGAAGGAGCGCACGATGTGACCGACGGTGACTACATATATGTCTATTCACCCGTCTACCAGCAAGGTATGGCCACAGACGGTACGGCATTGTATCCTCATACGACATACAAAGATTTTGCACCTGTCTATGTGCGCAGCTACCGCTATCGTGCCAATCAGCCGAGTGTGATAGAAACCCTGAAGTGGGAGGCATCGCATGGAGGCACCGAGCAATATCGTGTTAGAGGTACGAGCGAAACACTCGAGCCTAAACGAGGCCTTACGGCAGAGGAGTGGATAATTTCACGCGATGCATTGAAAGGCAATGGGTCATTTGATAAAATAGGGGAGCGGAAGGTACTTGAATTTGCTCCGCATCATCAGCTTTCAACCTGGAAGGGCGACCTCACTATGCAGGACAGGGACACTCTGACTTCGACTCAGAAAAAGCCTTACGACCTCTCGATGAGTGACGGAAGCCGCAATACGGCGAATTGCTATGTCGTGGATAGAGGTGGTTGGTATTCGTTCCCGTTGGTTTATGGAAATGGATATAAAAATGGAAGTGACAACAGCGATGCTTATAATGGCAGTATGTTTGTTGACCATAAGAACAAAAGCATAACCTCGCCGGACATACCTCTCTCATATTGTCACCATGCTCAAGTAATATGGTCGGATGTTCATAATGCCATCAGTGATGTGTCGATGACCACGGTCGGAGGAAAACCGTCGATAGTTTTCAAGGCAAACAAGTATAACATGCAGCAAGGCAATGTCGTGATAGCATTGTTTGACGGCAGTGGCCAAATCAGTTGGAGCTGGCATATATGGATTACAGAACATTGGCTTGATGAGGACACAATGCTCTCCAACTATCAAAAATCAGATGGTGACTTTTCGACACTCACCTATTCGCCAACCAACTGGAGAGACAAGGGTGACGTCCTGATAAATAACTCGGAAGTAGACGGCAAGTATGGGTTCTATATGGCACCGTATAATCTCGGTTGGTGTGACCCCAAAGCGGTAGATTATATGCGCCGATATAATGACATGAAATTTGTGCAGTATACCCCTGAAGGTAATCCGACCGGAAAAGAAGCGACACTTCATGTGCTGCAGGAAGGCCAGCTGATGGATTTCCGATATGGCAACAACACTTATTATCAGTGGGGACGCAAAGACCCGATGATAGGCTTTGTAAACCATACTTCGATTGAAAAACGTAATTTTGAAGATACTGCATTTCCTAAACTATCGTCTGCACCGCAGTTGTATAAGGGTATTCTCAATCCGATGACTTTCTATTATAATGCAGATGGTTGGGAAACAGGTAATTATGGAGAGTGGTCGAGCGAGTCATATAACGTAAATCTTTGGAATAACAACGGCAAAGCATTGACACCAACACCGACTAATATTGCTGACCTGAAATGTGTGAAGACGGTTTATGACCCGTGCCCTCCGGGTTATATGGTTCCCCCTGCGTATGCATTCAGATTTATCGGTAAGCATTCCGGTATACAGAACGGCAGTTATTTGGAAACGTATGAATACAACGGTTCCGCTATCAGCCCTTCAGATTTTGCACGGTTCTTTAATGGGAAAATAGTGACGGGAGACAGATATGTTTATCTTGCTTGTGCAGTAGATAAAGCAAACATGACGGATAAAAACACAATATGGTTTACCAGTACAGGAGAACGTTGGGATAGACCACAGACAGTTATAAACGGAAGTAGTTTTTATCCGGGATATAACTTCAACTCGCAGATGGTTTATTTATGGTCGTCAAGTTCAGGTACGGGAAGTATAGACCTGATTCCCGGTCGTCCGTATGGTAAATTCAACGGTTGGTCGATATGTTTGGGGTATGATGAATTTGACAACGGAGGTGTAGATATTCGTCCTAACGGAAAACCCAGAAGGATTGGAGCTGCGAGGACTGACCGTACGAATAGTATATACGCGCTATGCTCTCATTTCGCAGGCCGAAAATCAATGTCGCGCCCGGTACGCCCTATAAGAGAAAACTGATTAAAACAAAAGGATACTAAGATAACTAAATCCCTATCTCGAAAATGAGACTTAAAAGGATATTACTGATATGGATTGCTGCAGTGGGAACGCTCATTGCGGCATCTGCTTCTTCAGAGGCTCAGAATGTGGGTCTGAAGACAAATCTGATTAATGACATAGCGCTCAGCCCGAACATCGGTGTGGAAGTTGGTCTTGCTCCGAAGTGGACACTCGATGTGACGGGGCAGTTCAACTTATGGACTGTGGACAACAGGAAGTGGAAGCATGCCTTTCTGCAGCCGGAAGCCAGGTATTGGTTCTGCGAGAGGTTTGCGGGCCATTTTGTAGGTGTGCATGCCATTGGAGGTGCATACAACTTCGGCCGCCTCAATATCCCTATAGATTTTCTGGGGTCGAACTTCAAGGAGCTGAAGGACAAGAGATATCAGGGTTGGGCTGCCGGCGCGGGTGTAGTTTACGGCTATGCGTGGCCGGTGGCGAAGCATTGGAATGTGGAGGCTGTGATAGGTGTAGGTTGGCTCTACACCAGGTTTGACAGCTATCCATGCGCTGTGTGCGGAACAAAACAGGACAACAACAAGCCTCATAATTATTTCGGACCTACGAAATTTGCGGTGAATATCGAGTATTTATTCTAACGTCATGCTAAAGAAGATGAAAATGGTAAGAACTATTGCAGCAGCTGTCGTGGTAATGGCAGCGGCGTTTCCGATGACGGGTGCGGCTCACTCCAACAAGGAATATCACCTTTCGGGCATGAATGTTGAGAGAAAGTCAGACCTTCTTAAAATAGACGTAACAGTAAATCCTGCGGATTATAAGCTGAAGACCAACCAGAGGTTGGAGGTGACGCCTGTGTTGCGCTCTAAGACTACGAACGATTCGATTGTTTTTCCGTCGTTTACAGTGGCGGGAAGAAACTCTTATTATAGCGCTATGCGCGATGGCAAGTGGGCAGGAGAATTGCTCCGCTCCGGTCATGGCAGCGGCTATTCGTACAGTGCATCGACCGATTGGGCGAACTGGATGGAGTACAGTGAGCTGGAGCTTGTGGCTAATTCTACAGGCTGCTGTGGCGCTCAGACAGAGCCTCAGCGCGAACTGCCGGTAGCTGTTCTTGACTATCGCCCGGAGATTTTCACCCCGGTGTTTCACTATCAGGCCCCCACGGCTGAAACTTCGAAGATGCGCCGCATAGAGGGTAAGGCTTTCATCAACTTCCCGGTGAATAGGACTGAGATTTATCCGGACTATATGGTTAATCCGGTGGAACTGCGGAAGATAACATCAAGCATAGATACGGTACGCCTTAATCCGGACGCCATGGTGAAGTCTATAACGCTGACAGGTTTCGCCTCGCCAGAAGGTCCGTACTTGAACAACGTGCGTCTGGCCAAGGGGAGAACAGAGGCCCTGAAAGAGTATGTGCGTAAACTGTATACTTTCCCGGCTTCAGTATTTCATACCAACTCAGTGCCCGAGGACTGGGCCGGTTTGCGAGACTCCGTGGCTACTGGTTTTCTACAAGACCGCGCTGAAATACTTGACTTCATTGACAACGGCAATGTGCCTATCGAGCGTAGAAACGATGAGTTGAAAAAGCGTTTCCCGAGGTCGTATGCATATCTGCTGAAGTATGTTTACCCCTCGTTGCGTCATACGAACTATGCCATAGATTATGAGTTGCGTAGCTTTACCGATGTCGAGGAAATTAAGAAAGTAATGCGTGAACGCCCGCAGAACCTTAGTCTGAATGAGTTTTATCTTGCCGCCAATTCATACGAGGCGGGTTCGAAGGAGTATGACGAGGTGTTTGAACTTGCGGTAATGTATTTTCCGAATGATGATATAGCCAACATGAATGCGGCTAATTCGGCTATGCACGAAGGTGACTATAAGCGTGCCCGTATGTACCTGACCCGTGTGAAGGAGTCGCCTGAGCAGACTTATGGCCTCGCTGTCCTGAGCGCCATGGAGGGTGACTATGAGAGTGCCCGCGCCGGCATGGTGAAGGCTCTGGAGGGAGGCATGGCTGACGCCGGACTTGCTCTAAAGGAGATTGAGCGTGTCATGGCTAAGGGTGATACAGTGACATACAGCCCTGAATTTACAGAATGATGATACACCGCCTCGGTCTTGCATTCATACTGCTCGTGGCAGTAGTGTGCGTGGGGTGCGTGCATGAAGATGAACCGGAAGCGTTTGCTCTCGAAAGAGGGGATGCGCTTCTCGCTTTTTCGGTAGTTACCCTTACAGGTGAGGTGGTAGACAATGATTCGTATGAAGGACGAAGGGGCGCTGTAGTCTTTTTCTCGACCGCATGTGCTGACTGCCGGCGTGAGCTGCCCCGGCTGGAGGAGTGGTATGAAGCTCAGGAAGAGGATTTTCTTTTGGTGTGTATATCGCGTGGCGATGATGCGGAGACTGTAGCAGCCTTCTGGGCGGAATATGGTCTGACGATGCCTGTGGCCGCCGACCCTGCAGGCGGCGTCTATGCGTTGTTTGCAACAAGAGGAATACCCCGCCTTTTCATAGTGAATGACGGAGTTATCGAGGCGTCTTATGTGGAGAATTTTCCGAAATTTGCATATTTGAAAAAACATTCTTAATTTTGACCCGCAATCCGGCAAGGGAAACAGGTGAGAATCCTGTGCAGACCCGCTGCTGTATTTCGTTCTGCGTCGAGGGGCGCACCGGAATTCTGTTTGCCACTGGGCATCACCGCCCGGGAAGGCTGATTTCCGGTTGAACGATGAGTCAGAAGACCTGCCGGACAGTATGCGACGGGATGGATAAGCCTTTGTATAGGACTTTTCCGGCTTACGTGGTTCGAGCTTTCCCGCAATAATGGAGTGCAAGGTGGTGTTGCAGCTTCAATAGATTGCAGTTTATAAATCACGTCCGTGCATACACATCGGTGAAGAATGTGAAATGATATATGGATGTGAATTTTTTTAAGTGCCCCGGAAGCGTAAGACTCGTATTCCGGGGTGCATATTTTAAGAAGTATTGAGATGCCTGTACGGATAATGCCTCTAAAAAATACAGAATGTCAGGAAGAGATTGCGTATAGCATAGTCTCAACATCGTTAGGAAAGATGCTCGTGGCATCGACTGACAAAGGAATATGCTTACTGATGTTTGCAGATGACACTGACGAAGTTTATGAGGAACTCTGCCGGCGTTTTCCTAAGGCTGCGATAATCCATAAACGCACTGAGAAACATAGGGATGCACTGGAATTCATCGAAGGCCGTGGAGACGAGATAACACTACATCTGAAAGGAACCTATTTTCAACTCATGGTGTGGCGCACTGTGTTGGGAATCGGGAGGGGAAGTGTCATGACGTATGGTGAGTTGGCTAAGATAATAGGTAAGCCTAAAGCCTACAGGGCAGTAGGGGCGGCCGTAGGTGCAAATCCTGTGGCGGTGATAATACCATGCCATAGGGTCGTTCCTTCGTCGGGAGGTATAGGTAATTATCGGTGGGGTGTGGAACGGAAGCGCATGTTGCTCATTTCAGAGACAGAGAACTATCTTAACGACTGTCTTATTTTTTAATTTGGTATAGATATGTTTCAAGATATTAAGATTGGTAAGCATTAAATGCCAATATAGCAAAAATGATTATTCGAGCAGGGTTGCTTATTTACTCTATCCGATGAATATCCTTTCAGATTGGATTGACCAGGCGAGTGACAAATATAACGTGTCCATAGTCGTCGTGACGGGCATGGACTGGCAGAATGTTTTCAGTCCGTGGGCAGCAAAAGGAGTGCCTTGCGGTAACCCTGATTTTAAGGGTGAATCCCCTGAATTTCTCAGGCTTCTTCAACAAGAAGTCATTCCGGAAGTTGAAACAGTTCTTGGAGTATGTACAGGCATAGAACGTACATTAGTCGGCGTATCGATGTCCGGATTATTCGCATTATGGCAATGGATGTTGTGTGATACATTTCACAATATAGCTTCTCTATCAGGCTCATTCTGGTATGAAGGATTCATTGACTGGATTAAAAGTCGCCTCATTCCTTCTAAAAGTGGGAAAGCCTTTTTCCTGCTTGGAGATAAGGAGTCGCAATCTAAGACAAAAGCTTTTGATATAGTGGGTCAAAATACTCAGGAAATAATATCAATACTTAAAAGTAACGGAATTCATACGGAGTTTGCGAGTGTACCCGGTAATCATTATGCAAATCCTATTCCAAGGCTTGACATGGCGTTTAGTGTTCTTTATTCCGATACTCACCCGGAGTGATGCCAGTCTTTTTCTTGAATAAACGTATAAAATAATTAGGTGTTTCAAATCCTAATGTATCGGCAATCTGATTGATGTTCATATCGGTGATGTCAATCAGATTTTTAGCTTCTGCGATAATCCGGCTCTGAATATAAGCACGTGCGCTTACACCTAATGAAGTATGTGATATTTTATTCAGGTAATTTGTTGTTATGCAGAGTCTATCTGAGTAATAATCAACATCATGATGTCTATAAAGTTCGCTACCGACAAGATTTACAAATCCAGTGGCATAATTTCTAACAGGTAGTTCTTTTGATTCATGACCACTTTGCTGATACTCTTTTTCTATAATAAGTATCAGATGCCAGAGCTGGGCACGGAGAAGGTCATTAAATTTATTATAGGATGTAATTTCTTCAATCATCTCAATAATCATATCCTTTATCCATAAAAAGCCTTTCTCAGACACTGAAATGAATGGGTCATGACTTGCACATTGAAGAAACGCCGGTTTTTGAAGCAACAAAGGGTCTTTTACTACGGACATAAGAAAATCCGGCTCAAAGATTACAACTTTTCCCTTTATTTTAGGATTATATTCCCACTCCCATATCTCTCCCGGAAGACCACATATGACAGTGTAGGGACCAACA
>CAYVNJ010000048.1:0-14066 GCA_964452865.1 uncultured Sangeribacter sp.
GCGAACTCCTCACCAACCATACCATAGGTTGAGGCACTAACATTCAACACAATCCCACAAAAACCACAGAGTATGGCAGACAAGAACAATCTTATAGTATATTGCGAATATGAAGACGGCAAAGTGGCTGATGTCAGCCTCGAGTTGCTGACTAAAGGACGCGCATTGGCCGACCGTCTTGGCGTTAAGCTTGAAGCAGTCGTAGCAGGCGATAACCTCAAGGACATCGAAAAACAAGTCTTTCCCTATGGAGTAGATACTTTATATAAGTTGGAAGACAAGCGCCTCTACCCTTACACTTCGCTCCCCCACTCTTCAATTCTTATCAATCTCTTCCGCGAACTTAAGCCTCAGATTGCACTTATGGGTGCGACATCCATAGGCCGCGACCTCGGGCCTCGTGTATCTTCAGCATTACACAGCGGTCTGACAGCCGACTGTACCTCACTTGAGATAGGTCCGCACACTGATGTCAAGACTAAAAAAGAATATACAGACCTTCTCTATCAGATACGACCTGCTTTCGGTGGCAACATCGTGGCTACGATTGTCAACCCGGAATGCCGTCCGCAAATGGCAACCGTGCGTGAAGGAGTCATGAAGAAGGAGGTAAAAGACCCCGCCTACAAGGGTGAGGTAGTTGACCTTGATGTTGCAAAATACACATCGCCAGAAGATTTCGTGATTGATATTATTGACCGTCACATTGAAAAATCGAAAGTCAATCTCAAGGGTTCACCCATAATAGTGGCAGGTGGCTACGGCGTAGGTAGCAAAGAGAATTTCGCTCTGCTCCACGAACTTGCCGACACTCTTGGTGCTGAAGTAGGTGCAAGCCGCGCAGCAGTCGATGCGGGATTTACCGACCATGACCGTCAGATTGGGCAGACAGGTGTGACAGTCCGTCCTAAACTCTACATCGCGTGCGGTATCTCAGGACAAATCCAGCACATAGCCGGTATGCAGGACAGCTCGCTCATCATCTCTATCAACTCTGACCCGGATGCACCTATCAATACAATAGCAGACATCGTAATTACAGGCAAGATAGAAGAGGTAGTTCCCAAACTCATTAAGTATTACAAAAAGAATTCGAAATAACAATGGCTAATTTCTATACAGACAATCCCGAACTGAAACACTATCTCTCCCATCCTATGATGGAGAAGATTGTGGAGCTCAAAGAGAGAGGCTATGCCGATGCAGAGAAATATGATTACGCTCCTTCGGATTACGCCGATGCTCAGGACTCTTACGACAAGGTTCTCGAAATCGTAGGCGAGATTTGTGGCGATACCATCGCGCCGAACGCCGAAGATGTAGACCACCAGGGTCCTCATGTGGAGAACAACAGGGTGGTTTATGCCGACGGAACAGCGCGGAATCTCGAAGCATGCCGCAAAGCAGGGCTTATGGGTATGGCTATGCCTCGTCGTTACGGAGGTCTCAACTTCCCCATCACTCCATACATCATGGCTGCGGACATAGTGAGCCGTGCAGATGCAGGATTTGAAAACCTCTGGGGTCTTCAGGATTGCGCGGAGACCATTTATGAGTTTGCAGACGAAGACCAGAAAAGCCGCTACATACCCCGCGTATGTCAAGGCGAGACTATGTCTATGGACTTGACCGAACCAGATGCCGGCTCAGACCTTCAGAGCGTTATGCTTAAAGCTACACAGAAAGAAGACGGCTCTTGGGTACTGAACGGAGTGAAACGCTTCATCACCAACGGTGATTCCGATATTCATCTCGTACTTGCACGCTCGGAAGAAGGTTCTCACGACGGACGCGGTCTGTCAATGTTTATCTACGACAAGCGTAATGGCGGCGTCAATGTACGTCGTATTGAGAATAAAATGGGTATCAAGGGTTCACCGACATGTGAATTGACATACAAGGACGCCCCCGCAGAGTTAGTTGGCACACGCCGCATGGGTCTTATCAAATATGTGATGGCTCTTATGAACGGCGCACGCCTCGGCATTGCAGCACAGTCTGTAGGTCTGAGTGAAGCTGCCTACCGTGAGGCTTTGCAGTATGCCCGCGAGCGCAAGCAGTTCGGAAAGGCAATCATCGAATTCCCGGCTGTTAGTGAAATCCTGTCGACAATGAAAGCCAAGCTTGACGCATCTCGTGCGTTGCTTTACGCTTGCTCTCGCTTCGTGGACATGTATAAACTCTACGAAGATATATCAAAAGAGCGCAAACTCACTCCTGAAGAGAAGGCCGAGATGAAACATTATTCTCGTCTTGCGGATGCTTTCACACCTATGGCCAAGGGTATGACATCGGAGTTCTGCAATCAGAATACTTACGATTGTATTCAAATACACGGTGGCTCGGGTTTCATGAAAGACTATACATGCGAACGCCTGTATCGTGATGCCCGCATCACTTCTATCTACGAAGGTACAACACAACTTCAAGTTGTTGCAGCCATCCGCCACGTCACCACAGGCACATACCTTGACGTTATCCGCGAATATGAGAAAGAAGAAGTAACTCCAGCAACAGAAGACATCAAGTCTACTCTGGTATACATGACACAGCAATATGCCAATGCTGTTGAGGCAGTCACAGGTCTTAAAGACAGTGAGTATACAGACTTCATGGCTCGCCGCATGGTTGAAATGGCCGGCCACATAATCATGGGTTATCTGCTGCTCCAGGACACTCAACGTAATGACTCGTTCGAGAAATCGACACGTGTGTATGTGAAATACGGTGCAGCAGAAGTTGCACGTCATGCAGAATTTATCGCTAACTTCCGCCCTGACCAGCTCACGAATTATATCGTGAAATAATCTTGTTATGCCCTATATAGTTGAAAAGACCGTTGTTTCCGTAGTCCGGATAACATCGGTCTTTCTACATAAACAAGGATTTGGATTATATTTCACATCTTAATTTTCAAAATATTTTTATTATTTTTCGATAAATAATTTGTGAATTCCAAAAATCTATATACCTTTGCGGCATAACAAGGCGAAGATACTCTTCAACAAATAGAATTAAGTTTTATAAACAATATCAATCATCTATGCTAAAACGCTTTTTATCAGTGATTATGGCCGCTGTATCACTATTCAGCATACAGGCCATGGCACAGCAGCCCAATCCTGAGCTGCCTCTCAACCCGAACGTCAAGCATGGCACATTGCCCAATGGCTTGAAGTATTACATCCTCCACAACGAGGAACCTAAAGGACGCGCCAACTTCTACATCGCACAGAAAGTAGGCTCGACACTCGAAACACCCCAGCAGCTTGGTCTTGCCCACTTCCTGGAACACATGGCCTTCAACGGTTCGAAACATTTCCCGGGCAAACTGATGCTGAACTACCTTCAGAGCAAAGGTATCCGCTTCGGTGCAGACATCAATGCATATACTTCTTTTGACGAGACTGTATACAACATCAATAACATTCCGACAAACGACGGAGCACTTATGGACTCCGTTCTGCTCGCATTGCATGACTGGAGCTGCGACCTTGAGCTTCTTGATGCAGAGATTGATGCGGAACGTGGTGTAATCCAAGAGGAATGGCGATCACGCAACAGTGCTCAAATTCGTATGTACACAGAACTCCTCCCTGTCATTTTTAAGGAATATCAGTACACACGTATGCCTATCGGCACAATGGATGTTGTAATGAACTTCCCCTATCAGGATTTGCGCGATTACTATGAAAGATGGTATCGTCCTGACCAGCAGGGCATCGTGATTGTCGGCGACTTCGATGCTGCTGAAATGGAGAAGAAAGTTATCGACATGTTCACTCCTATTGAAATGCCAGCTGACGCACCCGAACGCGTTTATCCTCATGTCAGCGATAACAAGGAACTCATCTATGCTCCGTTTGAAGACCCCGAAATGCAGTATATGCTTGGACAGCTCATGTTTAAGTATGACAAGACACCTTTCGAGCAGCGCAACACACTCAACGATTATCTCCAGACAACAGTAGCAAACAATATCTTTGCATCAATGGTCAACACTCGCTTCAGCGACATGTCGCAGAAAGCAGATTGTCCATTCGCAATGGCTACTATATCTTTCGGCGACCTTATGGTAGCCAAAACAAAAGGCTCTCTCACTCTTACAGTAATTGCCAAAACAGACATGAAAGAAGCAATGCAGGCCGCTTTCTCCGAGCTTGTACGCTCATGCAAGACAGGTTTTACAGATTCTGAACTTACTCGTGCAAAAGACGACATGCTGTCAGGCTATGAAAAGCTTTATAACGAACGTAACAAAACCAATACGGAAACTCTGGCCCGCGAACTCATCCGTCATTTCGTAGACAATGAGCCATCGCCCGGTATCGAAACAGAATATACTCTTCTTCAGCAGGTATTGCCCGTTCTTCCCGTACAGGCTTTCAACGAAATGGCTCGTGAACTTCTGAGCGCGGAGAATCAGGTCCTTCTCGTTGCTCAACCCAAGCGTGAAGGCCTCTCACTTCCCTCAGAAGCTGAAATGAAGAGCCTCATTGACAATGCAATGAATGCTGAGTATGAAGCTTATGTTGACGAAGTAATCACAGAACCTCTGATTGCAAAATTGCCTAAAGCAGGCAAAGTTACCAAAACAAATGAACTGCCCCTCTTCGGTGCTACTGAATATACGCTCTCTAACGGTGCTAAAGTAATCGTTAAACCTACAGATTTCGCTGAAGACCAGATTATGGTGACAGCTGTACGTAAAGGTGGCAAAGCACTCTACAACGGAGAATATGGTGCAGACCTCGCTATGATTGACGAAGCCGTTGAAGCAAGCAAAGTAGGTCCGTTCGACAATGTCAAACTGAGAAAATATCTTGCGGGCAAGAATGTATCAACCAACTTCAACATGGGACTCTATTCTGACGCACTCAAAGGTTCAAGCGGCAAGAAAGACCTTGAAAGTCTTATGCAGCTCATCTATGCGACATTCACTAACATGCAACCTGACCAGGAGACTTATAACGGTGTTAAAGCGCAGTATGAAACAGTAATGGCCAATGCAGACAAAAATCCGCAGAAGATTTTCCAGGACAGCGTAGCAAAAACATGTTACGGCAACAATCCATACGCCAATATGACGAACCTTGCTACTGTGCAGGCAGCCAACTACGACAATATGTTCAAGATTGCGAAAAACACTCTTGCCAATGCAGCAGATTATACATTCGTAATCATAGGCAATGTTGACAACAACACATTGCTGCCTCTGGTCAATCAGTACATAGCATCTCTGCCCTCCAACCCCAAAAAGACAACCAAGCCCTCTGATTATCGCGTACGCATGGCCAAGGGTCAGGTAGTAAATGAGTTCGAGCAAATAGTTGAAGCTCCTGTAGTGAATATCTTCGATGCGCTGAGCGGCAGCAATCTTGAATACAATCCCGCTAATGCTATCATGCTTAAACTCACTTCAGATATCCTCACCAATGTATTCACAGAAACACTTCGCGAGGAAGAAGGAGGTACATATTCACCGTTTGCAGCGAGCCAGTTCAATGCTAATACAGGCGAATGGACAATCCTCTATACCTTCCCCACAGGTGCAGACAAGAAAGAGAATATCAACAAGCGTGCTTACGACGAAACCATCAAATTGCTTTCAAACGGCACAGATGCAGAACATTTCCAGAAAGTAAAAGAGGCTATGGTAAACCAATATTCAATCAACCTCAAGAACAACGGCTTCTGGAATGGCCAGCTCGTAAACCACGTACTCGGTACATCTAACTTTGAAGGCTATCAGGAAGCTCTCAACAACGTAACTCTTGACCAACTCAATGCCTTTATGAAGAATCTGTACAATGGTCAGAACCGCATACAGATTATCATGGACGGTGTAGCTAAAGCCAACTGATATACGCATATTTTGAGAAACCAACAGATTTGATTTATTCCGGTCGGTATTGAGTACTCATGCCGGCCGGAATTGTTTTATCCGGCTCAATTAGTTAATTTTGCGTCAACATACAATTATTTGAAATGAGAAAAACAATATTTGGAATCGTAACCGCAGCCACTCTGATGACAGCCCCTACTACCCTTCAGGGCGAACGGCAGAATCCGCTGCTCGCTCCCTGGGACGCCCCGCGTCAGGCAGTCCCGTTTGACAAAATCGTCGCCTCTGACTTCGAAGACGCTATCCTGAAAGGCATCGAAATGCAAAATCAGGAAATCAATGCCATTGTCAACCAGCGTTCTATGCCAACATTTGAAAACACTATAGCAGCATTAGACCGCAGTGGGCAAGCCCTCAATAATACAGTGCGCACACTCGGCAACCTCGAAAGTGCTTTAGGTGACACTGTGTTGATGAACATCACGGCCAAAATGACACCAATTCTCTCGAAGCATTCTACGGAAATAATGCTCAATGAACGTCTTTGGGAAAGAGTAAAACAAGTATACGAACGTAGGAACGAGGATACGAATCTCACACCTGAAGACTTGAAACTGACAGAAGAGACATATCGTGATTTCGTTGAGTCAGGAGCACTCCTATCAGGCAAGGACCGTGAGAAATACAAAAAACTATCAGCTGAACTGTCCGACCTTCAGGTTCGTTTCGGTCAGAACGTGACCAACGAGATGAAGAGTGAGAAAAAACGGATGTGGCTGACTCTTGACCAGCTTGAGGGACTCCCACAGAGCGCTATCGATGCGGCACGACATGAAGCAAAGGAAGTGCTTGTTGCCGAAACAGGAAAAGATGATGAAACAAAGTATCTCTTCACTGTCTTCGCTCCAAGCTATACTCCATTCATGAAGTATATAAAGAACCGCGAGTTGCGCAAACAAATGTATGAAATGTACAACTCACGCAACTTCGGAGGCGAATTTGACAATACACAGATTCTAAAAGATATTGCTAATGTTCGTCTTGAAATTGCGAAGTTGTTCGGCTACAAGAATTATGCGGAATATGCCCTCACACGAAAAATGGCAAAAAATCCGGACAATGTGTATGCAATGCTCGGAGAACTGAAAGATGCATATTCTGATGCACTGCAGCAAGAGCTTTCAGAGATACAAGATTATGCACGGGTGACAGAAGGTGCAGATTTCATGCTCGAAGCCTGGGATTATTCATACTGGGCAGACAAACTCAAGAATGACAAATATGCTTTCAACGATGAGGATTTACGTCCTTACTTCGAACTCTCCCACTCTATAAAAGGAGTGTTCGGACTTGCAACAAAACTATATGGCTATACCTTTAAGCCAAACAAAGATATCCCTGTTTACCATCCGGATGCTATGGCATACGAAGTGTTTGACCGCGACGGCAGCTTTCTGGGTGTCTTATACACCGATTTCTATTATCGCCCGGGAAAAGCTCCAGGTGCATGGATGACAGAATATCGCGTAGAGTCGAAAGATGATGCTGGCAACAAAACATATCCTTTGATAAGCATAGTCATGAATTTCTCCAAACCTGTAGGAGAAGAACCATCATTGCTCACTCCATATGAGCTCAATACGTTCCTGCATGAATTCGGCCATGCATTACATGGACTCTCCGCCAACACAAAATTCGGTTCACTCAGCGGCACAGGAGTTGCACATGATTTCGTAGAACTCTTTTCGCAATTCAATGAAAACTATCTGACCGAGAAACCATTCCTCGACAGCTTTGCGGTAAATTACAAAACCGGTAAAAAAATACCGTCTAACCTGCTTAACAAATTTATCAAGGCTAATAAATTCGGAGCTGCCTACTCGACACTTCGCCAACTCAACTTCGGATATCTCGACATGGCATACCACACTATCGAAGAGCCACTACGCGCTTCTGCCGACATAGTCGAATTTGAAAAAGAAGCCCTCCAACCGGTAAAAATCTTCGATATGGTTGAGGGTACCACGATTTCACCATCATTCGGTCATATCTTCTCCGGAGGCTACGCTTCGGGTTATTATGGCTATAAATGGAGCGAGGAACTTGATGCAGATGCATTCGCTGCATTCCAGGAAAACGGTATATTCGACCGTAAGACAGCCGACAAGTTCAAAAAAATGCTTCAGTCGGGCGGTACTGTCGACCCAATGGAACTGTACATAGAATTCCGAGGGAAGAAACCGACATCTGAGGCACTTATGCGTCGCGACGGTATCATCAAATAATTACCGATAAGCAATGGATATTACGACACTCAGAAAAAACATTCTCGCTCAGGTTGAAAACTATCTTGACAATGAGGCATTATTTGCCGATGATGTCCAACTGCGCATTAATCCTGCCACACTGCAGGTTGATATCGTAGAGCCTGACGATGAAATGTCGGAATGCGACTATATTCCTGTCATGGAACTTGTATGCATGAGTACTGAAACTCCAGGACAATGGGATGCCGACGAAGAAGCTATCGATAGCCTTATAGCCGAATATGACGTTGCGTATTAATAGCTTCAAATGCTACTACATGAAAGTCCATGACTCCACACAAGGAGCATGGACTTTCAATTTGTTTTGTAACTAATAAACAATTTTTTTTGAGGATAAGATTTATTTTTGATAATTTTGCGGCAGGTTTGTCAGCTACTCCAAGAGAGGGGAAACATGACAATCCGGTGTTGCAGGAGTGGCATTGTCATGCCAGCATCTAAGACAAGATGTCAGGGAACCGGGTGAGAATCCCGGACAGACCCGCTGCTGTATTGCTTAATGACTGTCATAAAAAAACATCACTGTACGGACACAGAGCCATACGGGAAGATAATATGACACGAGAGCAGAGTCAGAAGACCTACCTGCATTCACCGATTCACGGCTTACCGGGAAGACAGCTGTGGCTCGCGTCCTGACATGAAATACATCCGACAACAATAGTTGCGGTCATGCGCTCATGCGTGCCTACTTGTTTTCTCACAGCCATCCGAAGCCATATATGACTTCCGTGACTGAGAGATTTTTTTTTACAAGTAACACAAATAATATGAAACGCTATTTAGGACCTCTTATCCTAACGCTTATGGCTATGCCATTAAGTGCTGACACACTCACTACCGGCACAATAGGCAAGTACACCCTTTCGCCTGAACCTGGGAAAGTGGAGAATATCTCCTCGGTGTGTATAAAATTCATGAACTCCGGAGTGTGGGGAATAGAAACAAGTCAGAACATCTCAGGTATTTCACTTGCTTGTGATGACGGAACCGAGTACAAAGTCTGCAAAGCAGAGTATGATGTCGACTACGAATCATGCACCATGTACTTCGCTTCGTCCGATACAGAAATGCCTGTGGAAATATCCTCTCCAGGGCAGTACACATTGTCTATTCCGGAAGGTACATTCCGACGTAACAAGAAACCGGATTACTACAATGACCTGATTACGGCAGTCTACACAATTGAAGGTGCTGCTCCCAACACCCTGTCTACTTTTATCGTGACTCCCTCGGCAGAACAGCCGGTAGAAAGAATAAACAGTATAACCATCACATTTCCTGATGCAATATCCACCGGCATTGAATTAACAGGAAACTGCAGCGACATAAAATTGACATCCGGCAACACTGTCTATAAGTGTTCAGAGACAAAAATAAAAGATAACTCTTTGTCGCTCGGTTTTTCCGTAACAGAAGGCACAATACCTATCACATTAGTACGGCCGGGAGAATATACCCTCATCATTCCAAAAGGTTTCATAAAGGCATACGGAACAGATGAAACCAACAACACTCCTATCACCACAGTAGTACATATTGAAAATCCGACATTTAATGCAATGTCCGGAGTAATCACAATTCCTGCTGACAATGCAATTATCAGCTCCTTCTCTGAAGTTTCGCTCTCTTTTCCCAATGCGACTTTAGGACTTGATATGCCTACGGACCTGAGTTCTATAAAGCTGAGAATAAATGGTGTGGACACAGAGTATAAAGCAGGCAATTTATCAATGAAAGCGCCGTATGACAATGTTTCGTTCTCATTCAAAACCACTGAATTCGGAGAACCCTTGACATTTACCGACAGTGGCAAGTATGAAATTATAATACCGGCCGGCGTTTTCAGAGAAACAGGAGGGTCAAACTATCTCAACACACCTATATCCATCTGTTTTGAGATACAAAATCCGGAAGACTCAAATCCATTTCATATATATTCTGTCATACCTGAAGAAAATTCAACAGTAGGAGAATTATATGAATTTAGCATCACATTCCCGGAAACAGATAAAGACGGGATTGAATGGCCTTTCGATATTTCACAATTAACACTGCAACGCGTTGGCGACGACACAATCTATACAGGTAATTCTGCAATGCTTAAGCAGGGCAAAACTATAATCACAGGTTTCAGCACTGCAGGCAATGCTTATTCTGATAAGCTACATTTTCGCGCTCCAGGAGAATATATTGTGACTATTCCTGCAGGAGTTTTCACCCTTCAAGGAGATAATACAGTGTCAAATCAGGCCATCAGCCTTCGATATACTGTCGACCCGGCATACAATTTTACATACAAACTAACACCGGCACCTGCCAGTGTAGTTGCATCTCTGACTGAAATACGACTGTCTGCTGACGACGCACTGAAAAGTATCGGTATAAATTCTGACTCGGATGCTAAAGCTGTCATTGCGTATGGCGAACAAGAAGTCGAGCTATCTCTCAATCCCGATGATGACGGATTGACCTTAGTACCTAATTCACCACTCGGGGTTGGGGAATGGACATTGACAATACCGGCAGAAATGCTGTCCGGTGTCACAACAGACGATATTCATATCGTGAACGCAGAACCAATCACCGGCATATATACAGTAAAACAACCCAAAGAATATACCTACTCAACCACTCCCACCGACGGACAGACCATTCCGCTGTTCACAAAATTCGTTGTCAGTGTTCTTGATTCACCCAAAAAAGTAACTATAAACACAGAAGCCGGCCAACCGGTTCTTAAAGGGAATAATGACGAATATGCTCTGTCAGCAAAAGTTTCTTCAAGCAATGATGTGATGTTTGCCATAAGCGGTGGCGCTTCCCTGACAGACGGAAACTACATGATAGAAATACCGGCGGGATATATTGTTACTACAGATACAGACCAACTGACTGCTGAATTACCTGCAATAGCAGGAACATTCATTATCGAACAACCTACCGCGGCCGATTATAACGACGGTATGTTCATATTCAATGAAGGTTGGTATGGCAAGGACATGGCATCTTTCACCCTTGTACCGCTCTCGGGTCCTGTACGTTACAATGTCTTCATGGAGAAAAACCCATTCTCGTCACTTGGACTCACAGGCACCGAAGCCAAACATTTCGGAGATAAACTCTATGCTGTCTGCAAACAAAATGGAGCAAACCTTAGTGGTATTGAAGGCGGTGTGCTCACACAAATCGATGCGGCTTCAATGACATACGTAGATAATATTGTGAGTCTTGAAAAAGGTGAACAAGCACGTGCGTTCTGCGGTGTTTCAGGCAATAAGGGATATCTATCTACATCGACCGGTATCTATCCTGTCGACCTCGGCTCGATGACTCTTGGGGAACGTTTTGCCGCTGCTTCTGAAAAGAAACTGCAACACGGAAGCATGTTCTATTACCAAGGTCGGATATACGCTGCCGTGAAAGATTGGGATTTGTTAGTAATCGACCCCGCAGATGATTCAATAAGCGAGATTCTAACAGGACCGGCTGTAACCACATTCGTGACTCCAGACGGCTCTGTCTATACAGCTACACTTGACGAAGCACATGAATTCTACAAAATCAACACCGAAACTCTGGAAGCGCAACATATTGCGTTGCAAAAAGGTGACTTTGAAGGTCGCACGCGCATTGCCGATGTATGGCGTACATGGACTCCCATACCTCTGGCGGTAGATAAGACTGAGAATATAATCTATTATGCCACTGAAACGAATGCATCACAGATTGCCCGTCTGAACCTCGACAACGGTGAGTTTATTCCTGACTTCATAACTCTGCCCGAGACAGAGTCCGGCCAACAGATTATCTATGGCCAAGGTATAAGCGTTGACCCTAATAATGGAGAAATTGTATTGGTGACTGTCGAAAAAGGATATGGCACACATTACACACAGAATTACGTGTATCGTGCAGACCCGACAAGTGGTCGCATAATGAACGACAAGACCTTAAAACTATCTGAAAATTATTGGTTTCCTTCTATGGTTGTCTATAATGGATATACAGCGCCTATACTTAACCTTGAGTCCATTTCTCTTGCAGAAGGAAACATCAGACTAAATCTGCATGAGCATACTACACTGCCCTTGGGAAACAAGTATGAGATAGAATACACCGTAGAGAGTTCTGATAGTGACATCTGCAAAGTCGTGAAGCTCGAAAACGGTCAATATATGTTGTCTCCTAAGGCTGACGGAAATGCGCTTATTTCAGTAAAAGCTGAATTTATGGGACTCATATCTGAAGCGGAGTTTACGGCATCAACATCGTCAATAGAATCGATATGCGGTGACGCCCCCAATACAATCAACGTATATACCACTTCAGGCATACATATATTGAAGGATGCCGATAAATCAGCACTTAATACACTGCCTAAAGGCATATATATTGTAAACGGCAATAAGTATGTAGTTCGTTGAAATACCCGTTAAATAATTTCGGGAGGTAAGCATCGTTCATAAGTGCTTACCTCCCGTGTTTTTTATCTTAAGAAATAAAACTATGCCTCTGAATGAAAATTGGTAAATACGCCTCTCTCCTGCTCCGGAATACCGGACTCTTTTTTAGCAATATTGATAGCTTTTATCATAAAGGCCATGTTCTTGCCGAGATTTCGCATGGTCTGAAGACCCTCTAAATCAGCCTCGACGTCATCAGCTGTAAAGCCATGTACTTCATTCCAATAAGTACTTGAAACTACTGGCATTGCACTGATTGTGAAATACTTGTTAATTTCATCAAATGCTGAAGTGGAACCGGCACGTCTTGACGATACAACTGTTGCACCTACTTTCATAGCCTTATCAAACAATCCGGAAGTACTGTAATACAATCTGTCGAGAAAAGCATGCAACTGTCCGTTAGCACCGGCATAATATACTGGCGTCCCGACCAAAAGTCCGTCAGCTTCGGCAAATTTAGGGGCTGTTTCATTGACCAGGTCATTGAATACGCAACGACCGTGTTCTCTACAATAATTGCAACCTATACAACCGCGAATGTCTTTATTGCCTACATTTACTCTTTCTACCTCCACACCATTCTCTTCAAGCGTTTTCTCTACTTCACGCAACGCACGGTCTGTACAACCGTTGAGGTGAGGGCTACCATTGATTACAAGTACTTTCATAATAAATTCTCGTTTTTAGTAAAACAACAGCTCGCTATAGTTGGTTTATTTGACGGTAAAGATTTTACTAACAATCTTCCATTCCGAACCGTCTTTTACAAGAGTGAACATATCTGTAAACTTTGCCTCACCAAAGACGGATTCAATACGCACCATTGCTACATCGCCTGCCACATTACAATCAGAGACTTCATACGAAGCCGACTGTTTACCGGTTTCATCATAATAATCATATAATGCTTGAATAGGCAGACAAACCAACGAATCATTTTCAGCGTGCGAAATCGTCGCACCCTCAGCAAATGCCGGACGAGCAATATGGCTATCTCCTTCAATAGACGCCTGAACATATAAATCCAAGGCTTTGCGTATACCATTCAGGTCTTCGTCGGATACTTTTTTACAATTATTCATACTGTCACTCTTATTTATTATTTCTTCTTTCCCGCCTTTTTCACATTGTGTTTTGCCGCAACACGCGGACACTGACAACAACAGCCCTATCAGTGAAATAGAAAAGAACGTCCTCATTTCTGAATAGTATTTGAGTTTTGGTTATATGCTTTTGCTACACATTTCCATTCGCCGTTGAGTTTAAGCAGTAAGAGAAAATCAGTAAAATCAATCCTACCGCCCCATTTCTCTTCAAGCACACGTACCACCGCCACAGTTTCTTCAACAGCCAGAACGTCTATGCGGGCTTTGATATTGATACGGCCACCACCGAGATCTACACTGTGGTAGAACTGCTCTATCG
>CAYVNJ010000049.1:0-13943 GCA_964452865.1 uncultured Sangeribacter sp.
CCTACCAACGCGCCGATGCAGGCGGCTGCACAGACCACCATTTCTTCTGACGCAGGAATATACATAATGTTCAGATATGTGGAGTATATGACATTACCCCCAAGATATGCCATAATCAGGAGTGCCACCCCTATTATGGCCGATGTGCCGGCACATAGTCCGTCGAGTCCGTCGGTGAGATTTGCTCCGTTGGATACCGCTGTCACAACAAATATCACTACGGCCACGAACACAAGCCATCCGGCTGTGTGTGCGGCTTCTTTGTCGGGCATCCACGAAGTGAGCCATTCGTAGTTGAAGTTATGATTCTTGACAAAAGGTATGGTGGTCTGTGGTGTTTTGACGTTTTCAGGTGTATTGACTATCTCTATACGGTTGTCTTCCTGGTTGACTACTTCAACATTCTCCCTCATCACCACTGAAGGACTAAGCCACATGGTAAGACCGACTATAAGACCCAGACCAACCTGTCCTGTGACCTTGTACTTGCCTTTCAGACCCTCTTTGTTGTGGTAGTGGATTTTTCTCCAGTCGTCCAGAAAACCGATAACACCCATCCATATAGTAGCTATGAGCATCAGTATGAGATAGATATTGCTCAGATTGCCCAAAAGCAGACATGGAACTATTATGGATATTATGATTATTATGCCGCCCATTGTGGGTGTGCCTTTCTTGCTCATCTGACCTTCGAGACCAAGATTGCGTATTGTTTCGCCAATCTGCATCTTTTGGAGTCGTCCTATAATCCAGTGACCCAGCACGAGGGCTATTATGAGTGCTATGGCAAAGGCTATTCCTGCACGGAAGGTGATGAAATCCATAAGATGATTGCCCGGGAAGTCAATCTGCCTGAAATGGTCGAAAACGGCGTAAAACATAGTGGTGAGGATATTGGGTTATAACATCGGGGAAAAAGGGTCAGAGTTCGGCAAAAGCAGCGGCTATCTCTTCGCGGTCGTCGAAGTGATGGCGTACGCCGTTGATTTCCTGATATGTTTCATGACCTTTGCCTGCAACGAGTACGACGTCGCCTCTGTCGGCACGACGTATGGCTTCGCGTATGGCCTCGCGGCGGTCAGGTGTGCAGCGTGTCCGGCCGAGAGCCTCGGCATCAAGTCCGGCGCGCATGTCGTTTATGATGTCAGACGGATTTTCTGTGCGTGGATTGTCCGAGGTCAGAATGAGTACATCCGAACGTCGGGCGGCTTCTGCCGCCATGAGCGGACGTTTGCCATGGTCGCGGTCTCCCCCTGCGCCGGCAACAGTTATTATCCTTGCGTCCGGTCCAATCACCGCCCTTATAGTGTCGAGTACGTTGACCAATGCATCGGGTGTGTGGGCATAGTCGACGATTGCGGTAACTCCGGCAGGGGAGCGCATCGTCTGGAAACGTCCGGCCACTGGTATGAGCCGGCTCAGGTCGGAAAGTATGTCGTTGCGGTCGAAATCGCACAACCGTGCTGCTCCATACACTGCAGTCAGGTTGTAGGCGTTGAAGCGTCCTACGAAAGGTGTCTCGACATCAATGCCGTCCAGGTTGAGAAGAGTACCGTCGAGACGTGTCTCCAGTATCCGGCATCTGAAATCAGCCTCGCGCTGCAGAGAGTATGTGTAGACACGCGCTTTGGTATTCTGCACCATGTAGCGGCCTGATTTATCGTCGATATTAATAAGTGCGAAAGCATCCGCCGGCAGCATGTCGAAGAATTTCTTCTTGGCATTCATGTAGTTGTCTACGGTGCGGTGATAGTCCAAATGGTCGCGGGTCAGGTTGGAGAATACTCCTCCGGCAAAATTGAGTCCGGCAATTCGTTTCTGGTCGGCGGCATGCGAACTGACCTCCATAAATGCATAGCTGCACCCGGTTTCTACCATTTCTGCAAGCAGACGGTTGATTGTTATGGGGTCGGGAGTGGTGTGTGTGGTCGGTATGGCACGGTCGTCGATGTAGTTGCATACTGTGGAGAGCAGGCCGGCCTTTTCGCCTTCAAGACGTACTGTCTCGTAGAGCAGGGTGGCGGTGGTCGTCTTGCCGTTTGTGCCGGTCACACCGACGAGTTTAAGTTTGTGAGAGGGATGTCCGTACCATGCTGAAGCCAGGCGTCCGAGCGCTTCGGCTGTGTCGGCCACACGTATGTATGTCGTTCCCGGGGTCATTGTGGTAGGGAGTTCCTCGCAAATGATTGCGCCCACATTGGCCGCACTTACAACGGGTATATATTTATGCCCGTCGGTCGATGTGCCGCGCAGAGCCACAAATATGCCGTCGCGGCGTGCTGTCCGTGAGTCGGAGTCGAGACTCACCACGTTTTTATCTGTCTCGCCTATTATCTGAAGAGTATCTATTTCCTTAAGCAGGGTAAATAATTTGTGTATCATCTGTATATGATGTGTGTTGGATTTTGTTTCAGTGGGTTATGGTTTGAGCGATAGTATCACGTTGTCGCCGCGGCGGCATGCTGAGCCTGGAGCGGGACTTTGTTCCCTGACAAATCCCGCGCCGTGGACACGGACTTTTAGTCCGGCATTTTCAAGACGTGCCACCGCTGCGCGGAGGTCAAGACCGCGGACATCGGGCACTCCTTTGCCGTCGTTTTGTGATGCTTTGACTGCCCGGGGTTTTTCAAATCCGAGCAACGTTGAGAGAGTCCCGAGATTTGCCGCTCCCTGAACCATGAGGGGTGGGCGGGCATCTTTTTCGGGCTGCAGCTCTTCGGCCGATATGTCGAGCATTCCTCTTGCATACAGTTTGAGAGCCAATTGCTTGACTACCTGTCCGGATGTTCTTGCGGCAGATGTGCCTGCAGGAGCGAGTATTAGTGCTATACATGAATACCGAGGATTTTCATACGGAAAGAATCCGCAGAAAGCATATCTGCGTTTGGCCGTATTGTATGCTCCGTTTTCGACAGGATATGCAGTGCCTGTCTTGCCGGCTATCTCCACACGGTCGTCGCGCACAAGCCGTGCTGTGCCGTGGTCGCCCCATACGACCTCTCTTATGCATTGGCGCACTTTGGCTGCTGTGGAGCGGCTGCAGATGCTGTCGCGTATGTAGGATATGGGGAATATTGTGTCACGTCCCGCCGCATCAATCATTCCGCGCATCAGATGCGGGCGTACGTATTTACCGCCGTTGGCCAGTGCATTGTAGATTGAGAGTGTGTAGAGTGGGGGAATCATGGTGTTGTAGCCGTATGCCTGACGTGCGAGGTCGAGATGACGTGCTGTCATTGTTATGGGCTGTCCTTTCGATGTCCTGCCGACAAGTCTTCGTACCATAGGACGGCTTTCTCCATATATTCCGGAATTCATTTTTTCGAAGAAACCTATGGACGCGAGTCGGTCGTAGAACTTCTCGGGGTGCTCCTGATAGCCACGGAAGATGACGCGGGCTATACCGGGGTTTGACGATTGTTCAATGACCTGCTTCATGTTTTTCATGCCTGAGCCGTGAGGGTCGGACGTTTTCTGGAATGGTGCGCATGACACTACGTCGTTGACCGATTTGACAAGACCGTCTTCGAAAGCTATCATAAGCGAGATTGGCTTCATGACAGAGCCTGGTTCGTAGGCGCGGACGGCACGGTTTATGGCTTCGCCGTATGTGCCGTCGGGGAGCAGTTCGACATTCGATATGCCCTTTATCTCGCCCGTGGCAACTTCCATTATTACGGCAGTACCCCATTCGGCGTTCGACTCCTGACAGATAGCGGTGAGGGACTCTTCGAGTACGTCCTGAATGTCGATGTCGATTGTAGTTCTTATGTCGAAACCTCGCACCGGGTCACGGGTTATCCACTGACGCATGCCGTTGGTCATAGGGACTGATTTTGCGCGTCCCGGACGGCCGTATAGCAGCGAATCGAGGTCTTTTTCAAGTCCTGAGTAGCCATGCACTTGTTTTGTCGCGCTGTCTTCATTGACTCGCCCTATTGAGCGCATGGCCATACTGCCGTAGGGGTAGATTCGTGTCTTGCGTTCGGTTTTATAGAGGGGCGATTTAGCTCCGGTGCCGAAGTCGGCAAGATATGGAAATGAAGCTATACGGTCGTAGTCTTCAAGTGTTTTCTTTTTTGCCAGCACCAACGCACGGGTCTTTTTTTCTTTGGCAAATTCCTTGTTCAGTTTGGTGTGCCATGAGTAGCGCTTGAAGTCGGCAGGAGGTAGTGCACCAAGATTTTCGTGGCGCGGATAGTATCTGTCAAGCGAGTCGGCAAGTGAGTCTATCTTGGCGTAGTCTACAGGTTTACCGTCTATCTTGCTGTGGCGAAGGTCGAGACAGATGTCGTAGGTCAGAACGTTGCAGGCTATGATGTGGCCGTCTGACGACAATATGTTGCCTCGTTCCGGCGGAATATCTTTTTCGGCCGAGAGTGTCTTTCGTGCCTGTTCGTTCCATGCGTCGGCGTATATGACCGTTGTCCGGAACAGGTTGGTGAAAATCCATATCGCCAGGGCTATAAGCAGCAGCGCTATGATGCCGTAGCGTATCTGGATAGTGGCTTTATTGTTCTGTTTTGCCATTGGGAGCAGGAGCTGAAACTGTAAGGTTCAGGTATAAGGTTATTTATCTCGGACTATTTCCATAGGAGGCTGGTCGCGGAAAGTGAGACCCAGACCCTTGCTTTGGGTGAGGCGTTTCATCTCTGTTTCGCGTATAAGGGTCATGTATGATGCTTTCTCCTGTAGTTTTATGCTTTGGGTTCTGGCCAGTTCTTTGTTCAGTTTGTTGATTTCTACCATTTTTGTCATGGTCCTGTATCGCAGGCCTATGAGTGCCAGTATGACCACGACGAGGGTGACCATGAGCCACGCGTTGCTGCGGAAGTAGTTCAGGCTTATTGACTCGCCAGTTCGCAGT
This sequence comes from uncultured Sangeribacter sp., assembly GCA_964452865.1. Lineage (GTDB taxonomy): Bacteria > Bacteroidota > Bacteroidia > Bacteroidales > Muribaculaceae > Lepagella. Next base: position 4,868 of record CAYVNJ010000049.1, read on the forward strand.
CCCTGCCATAGACCTTTTTTGTCGTGGGGTGTTTTTGATTTTTTATTTTTTCGCGCAGCCATGTGTCAGTCTTCCGGTTTGATAAGTTCTGCAGCCCGTAGCTTGGCGCTACGTGCCCGTGGATTTCGTTCTACCTCTTCTGCCGACGGAGCTACTGCGCCACGACATACGTCGCGCCACGGCGAACTGCTGCGTCCGAAGATGTCCGTATCGTCGGTTTTCCCGTCGGGATTGCCTGTGCGGAAAGTATTTTTGACCATGCGGTCTTCAAGAGAATGGTAAGTCAGTATGGCCATACGGCCTCCTTTGCGGAGCATTTTCGGTGCAGTTGCAAGTAACCTTTGCAGTGCCCCGAGTTCGTCGTTGACTTCCACCCGGATAGCCTGGAATATGCGTGCAAGGTCTTTTTTCTCGCTTTTGGGGTTCAGTGCCGGCGAGACAGCATTGACGAAGTCGGATGTAGTGGCTACAGGGGCTTGTTCGCGAGCCCGGATAATTGCCCGGGCTACGGCATGGGCGTTACGAACCTCGCCGTATATGCGCAGAAGATTGGTCAAATCCGACTCAGTGATATTGTTTATTATGTCGGCAGCTGTTCGACCGGCGCTTTTGTTCATGCGCATGTCGAGCGGAGCTTCCGCACGAAAACTGAAGCCGCGTTCGGCCGTGTCGAAGTGGTGGAACGACACTCCGAGGTCGGCCAATATACCGTCGATACGCGCTACTCCATAGAAGGTCAGAAAGTTGCGCATATATCTGAAGTCGGAGTGTACAAACGTAAACCGCGGGTCGTCGGGAGCATTGACTATGGCATCAATGTCGCGGTCAAATCCGAATACGCGACCTTCAGGACCGAGGCGTTCAAGAATGGCACGCGAATGTCCTCCTCCTCCGAATGTTGCATCGGCGTAGATGCCGTCGGGACGTATGTCGAGAGCATCAAGACACTCCTCCTTCATGGCCGGAATGTGGTAAATTTGCTGTTGGTCTGTCATTCTGAAGTTGGGTACGGAAAATTGACGTAAAGGTAAAAAATTTTTGCAAACAGTTTACATAACCAAACTGATTTTTTTAGATTTTTTTACGAAAAATCTGTTCGACTTCGATGTTTGGCCTCAATGGCTCGTTCGTAGACCTTGGTCAGATGTTCTCCCATTGCGGCTGTATCGAAGCGGCGTATGTATTCAAGACCATTTTTAATGCGCTGTTCTATCATGTTTCCTCCCGAAAGTGCCGTGCGCAGGGCGTCGGCCATTTGGCGCGGAGAGTCCGGGTCGACATAGAATGCTGCATCGCCTCCCGCTTCTTCCAGGCATGACCCTGTGGCTGCCACTACCGGGCGTCGGGATGCCAGACCTTCAATTACGGGTATACCGAATCCTTCGTAGCGCGAAGGGTAGGCTATCACACCTGCTCCCTGGCATAGAGCGGTCAGCTCGTCGTTTGCCACGTCGGTCAGAAATTCCACCCTGTGTGATATGCCGAGTTTTTCTGCCAACGACTTCATAGCGACAAGGTATTCGCGTCCTCGTCCTACAACCACGAGTCTTGTGTCGGCGATTGCAGAAACACCGCGCAATGTCAGTTCGAGGTTCTTGCGCCGCTCGACGCTACCTACCTGGAGTACATAGCCTCTCTTGAGATTTCTCTTGCCGAGTATGTTGTCTATCTTAGCATCGGGTAGCACTTCGTGAAATGCACTGTCGCATCCTTGATAGACAACATCGATTTTTTCAGGATTGATGCCGTAGAGCTCGACTATATCGTCGAGTGTGCGTTGGCTGACCGCTACAATGCGGTCGGCACGCCGGCACGAACGTGAATATTTTATATCGTAGAGCAGACGGTCGGCAGGAGTATAGCAGTAGGGTAGGCGTCGGTATATCACGTCGTGCATCGTCAGGACGGAAGCTACTCCCGTGCGTTCCATCCCCTCAGGCAGTTCGTTGCTCAATCCATGGAAAACGTCTATGCCGTCTTTCATGGCTCTGTGTGCCAAAGCGAATGTGCGCCACAGGGTGCCGGGCATCCGTGTGCCCGGTGTGGCGAGCTCGACATTGGGCTGAGCGGTAAGAGATGAAATGTCGGCGCGCCCTTGTGCGGTCGGTGTATAGAGTATAATCTTATCTTGTGTATGCGCGTGGGCTATTTGGCCTATGACGAGACGCGAGTAGTTCCCGAGCCCGGTCATATTCCTGACAGCGCGTTTGGCATCAAATCCTATCTTCATTTTTTCAGTATGCGACTTATGCCACAAATATACATAAAATTTAACGATGCACAGCTTCGAAATTTGCGTCCGTCAGTAGGTGGATTGCCAAAAATTCTATTGTCAGGGCGTTAATTAATGTTTATAGTTGGGCTAAGATGCATATTTACAGTGTGTTAAATATGGTTTGAAATGTAAGGAAAAATTATTGGGATAAAAATTTTTACTCCTGTTTCGTTGTCTCGACCTTTTATTATAATTTTGTATGCGTTGCATGAGCAAAAATGTATAGCGTATTCAATGTTATGAATGTCAAGATAGATTTTTCGGTTGAAGACGTCGAAATGCCGTCACTCGTGCCGGAGGTGTGTGCAGACTGGCTTGTCGAGGTTGCGCATACTCACGGCATGGAGCCCCTTAGGTTGTCCTATTTATTCTGTTCTGATGAATACATACTCCAGGCTAACCGAGAGTTCGTACAGCATGACTATTACACGGATATAATCACCTTCGACTATTCGCGGCACCCAATGGTGAGCGGTGATATTTTGATTTCGCTTGATACGGTACGCTCTAACGCGCAACTGTTTGGTGTTTCCTACGAGCGTGAACTGGCGCGTGTGATAGTTCACGGTTTGCTGCATCTGTGCGGTATTGACGATAAAGGCCCTGGTGAGCGTGAGATTATGGAAGCACATGAAGATGCCGCTTTAGAAATAATGCCCGACAATATGTTTGAGAATGATATTTGAATATGACATAATAGTAATAGGTGGCGGTCATGCAGGTTGCGAAGCATCTGTTGCTGCCGCACGTCTTGGTGCGCGCACTCTTCTGCTTACGGCCGATATGAACCGTATTGCCCAGATGTCGTGTAATCCGGCTGTTGGTGGAATTGCGAAAGGACAGATAGTCAGAGAAATAGATGCTCTTGGTGGTAGTATGGGTATTGTCACCGACCGCACATCTATCCAGTTCAAGCTTCTCAATCGTTCAAAAGGGCCGGCCATGTGGTCGCCTCGTGCCCAATGCGATAGGACGCGGTTTATCGACGAATGGCGCAAGATACTCGATGCCACAGAAGGGCTCTATATTTTTCAGGACTTGGCTACTGAGTTCGTCTTTGATAAGTCGGGCGACAAGCCTACGGTCTGCGGAGTGAAAACAGCTCTCGGACTTACTTTTATGTGTCATGCCGTTGTACTGACCGCAGGAACATTCCTTAACGGTCTGATGCATTTTGGAATGCACCAGATAGCCGGCGGACGGATAGCTGAACCCGCATCGTTTGGCCTGACAGAGCAACTGGTGTCGGTCGGATTGCGCCCCATGCGTATGAAGACCGGTACGCCTGTGCGTATTGACGGGCGAACCATCGATTTTTCCAAGGCTCAGCCCGATTGTGGCGACGACCGTTTGATTGTCGATGAGTCTGGAAATAAATCGGTAGAAAGAACATTTCATAAATTCTCATATATGCCTCAAGTCCAGCGGACTCTCATGCCTCGTGACTGCTGGATAGTGCACACTAATCCGGAGGTACACGCCGAAATAACGTCTCGTCTTGACGAGTCGCCGATGTACAACGGGCGTATACAGAGCATCGGGCCACGCTATTGTCCGAGCATAGAGACTAAACTTGTGACATTTCCCGACCGTGATAGTCATCAGCTTTTCCTTGAGCCTGAAGGTGAGACATCGGAAGAATATTATGTCAATGGTTTTTCTTCCTCCTTGCCCTGGGATGCTCAGTTCAGGGCTCTTGAGCATGTGCCGGCGCTTAAGGAGGTGAGTGTATATAAGCCAGGCTATGCAATAGAATACGATTGTTTCGACCCTACGCAGCTTGACCATTCATTGCGTAGTCGTGTTGTAGATAATATGTGGTTGGCCGGTCAGGTCAACGGTACTACTGGCTATGAAGAGGCCGCAGGGCAGGGGTTGATGGCCGGCATTAATTCGGCGCGCTATCTTCAGGGGTTAAGCCCAGTGGTGTTGCGTCGCGACCAGGCCTACATAGGTGTGCTTATTGACGACCTTGTCAGCAAAGGTGTCGACGAACCCTATCGTATGTTTACTTCACGTGCCGAATATCGTATACTGCTCCGCCAGGATGATGCCGACATGCGCCTCACCCCTGTAGGACATGAAATAGGTCTGGCTACCGACGAGCGCTATGAACTGATGAAGAGCAAAGCCGCCGCCCGTGACAAATTGATAGAATTCTGCGAGCGTACAAAAGTGCGACCGGAAAATTTGTCCGGCCTCGAAGATGAATTCAGTCAGTCGGCTCTTGGTCGCTCGGTCAGTCTTAAAGACTTGCTTCTCCGCCCTCGGCTATCTTTCTCACGATTGTGCGCCGCTGTGCCTGCACTTGCCCAGGAAATAGAATCTATTGACCCGATGCGGCGCGAAGAGATTGTCGAGGCCGCCGAAATTCAACTGAAATATTCAGGCTATATTGAGAGGGAAAGACAGCAGGCCGACCGTCTGAAACGTCTTGAACATGTCCGTATTCCTGATGCATTCGATTTCTATTCGGTCAGCGCACTCAGTACCGAAGCTCGTCAGAAATTAACGTCGCGCCGTCCGCAGACAATAGGGCAAGCATCGCGTATACCGGGTGTTTCTCCTGCTGATATCAATATTTTGCTGCTTTTATTGCGTAATTGATAATTCCGCTCAAGTAAAGGAATTAGGCATGATTTGTTCCACGTGGAACACTGGTTAAACTTAATATTCACTTTAACTTCAAACATAAACGTTATGATTTTAGAAGACCTTAAACTTGCTATCAGGGATATTCCTGATTTTCCTTCGAAGGGTATAATCTTCCGCGACCTGACGACTCTTATTAAAGACGGAAAATCGCTGCATTTTCTCTCGGATGAATTGGCGGAGCTGTATAAGGACAAAGGTATAACCAAAGTCGTAGGTATAGAATCGCGTGGTTTTATCGGAGGTTCTATACTTGCGTATAAACTTGGCTGCGGATTCGTGCCTGCGCGCAAACCAGGTAAATTGCCGGCTGTCACTATTAAGAAGGCTTATGCTAAAGAATATGGTGTCGACACAATTGAGCTGCATAGCGATGCTATCGATGAAAACGATGTAGTTCTGCTCCATGATGACCTCCTGGCTACCGGGGGAACAATGGCTGCCTGTGCTGAATTGGTCAAGAGTCTCAATCCGAAGAAAGTATACATAAACTTCATTGTTGAGCTCACTGCCCTTGACGGACGTAAGAATTTGCCCGAGGATTGTGAGGTGACGTCTCTTCTCAAATACTAAAGTGATATTGGTTGCTCCAAATGACCGACGATAAAATTAACGACCTGTTGGCCGCAACAGGTCGGGATATCGATGAATTCGGCCGCTTCAGTATAGAAGTGGCCGATAATCGTTCGCACGACGATGTGATAAACAATAGACCGTCGACGCAATTGCGCGAAAAAATCCTTTCCTTGCCCGATGAACCCGGAGTATATATTTATATCGACAAAAAGGGTAGTGTGATATATGTCGGAAAGGCAAAGAGATTGAAACGCCGTGTTTCGTCATACTTCAATCGTCGGCACGACAGTACTAAAACCAATCTGCTGGTGCGTAACATTGCAGATATGCGTTTCATCGTCGTCGCGTCGGAAGAAGATGCCCTGCATCTCGAAAACGCGATGATTAAAGAATATCAGCCGCGTTACAACATACTGCTGAAAGATGATAAGTCGTACCCCTGGATAGTTGTTACTTCCGAGCCATATCCGAGGGTATTCATGACCCGCGACCACTCGGTTAAAGGGAGGTATTATGGCCCCTATGCAAATGTGCAGTCGGCAAAACTGGTGCTTGACCTGATACGTGACACATTTCCGTTGCGCAGTTGCCGTCATGCCATTACTCCCGAATATATAGCCCGTGGTAAAGGCCGTTTGTGCCTCGACTATCATATAAAGAAATGCGGCGGAGCGTGTAAAGGGTTGGTAAGTACCGATGAATACGGCGAATCTATATCAAAAGTACGCCAGATACTGAATGGAGATACCGGCCAGTTGCTCTCTACTCTCAGGAAAGAAATGTTTGCATTGGCCGAACAGTTGCGCTTCGAAGAGGCACAAAGAGTGAAAGAGACCATCGCTATGGTCGAGAAATTCGAGGCACGCACCATGATTGGCCCGGCTGGCGATAAAGAAGCCGACATGTTCGGATATGCCGAGAATGACCGCTCGGCTTTCGTCAATTTCATTCATCTGCGCCACGGAGCTGTTGTGCAAAGTCTCAACCTCGAGTATCGCAAACGCATGTCGGAAAGTCCCGCCGAAATATTGTCTATGGCTGTCGGGGAAATAAAACGTCGGTTCGACCGCGAATTTTCCGAAGTCCTTGTGCCTTTTGCCCCCGACATGGAGTTTGAAGGCGTCACATTTACCGTGCCGTCCAGAGGACCTAAAAAGAAGGCGCTTGAAGTCAGCATGAAGAATGCCCGCCAATATATGGCCGATAAGGAGAAAGAAGTAGAGAAATTTGACCCGGACCGCAGGGTAGAGCGGTTGATGGAAAAAATGAAGTCGGATTTCCGGCTCAATGTGCAGCCGCGCCATATTGAATGTTTCGACAACTCCAATATTCAGGGCACTAATCCTGTGGCGAGTTGCGTAGTGTTCCGCGACGGCAAGCCGAGCCGTAAAGATTACCGCCATTTCAACATAAAGACGGTCGAAGGGCCTGACGACTTCGCATCAATGAAAGAAGTTCTTCACAGGCGTTATACGCGCATGATGGCCGAAGGCGAGGAACTTCCCCAGCTTGTGGTTGTCGACGGCGGCAAGGGGCAGCTGAGCGCCGCTGTGGAGGCATTTGACGAAATGGGAATACGTGGCACCGTGGCATTGGTCGGAATAGCCAAAAGGCTTGAAGAAATATACTTTCCGGGCGACTCGCTACCGCTCTATATAGACAAGCAGAGCGAATCGCTGCGGGTTGTTCAGGCTCTGCGCGACGAAGCCCACCGGTTTGGTATTACGCACCACCGCAACCGGCGTTCTAAGGGTCAGGTGGTCAGTGTTCTCGACACTATCAAAGGCATCGGTCCCGCGTCGAAAGAGGTCTTGATGAAACGCTTCAAGAGTGTGAAGCGCATCCGCGAGGCATCCGACGACGATATAATAGCAGCCGTCGGCAAAGCAAAAGCGCGACTCGTAATTGCCGCATTGCGCAAAGACCCGGCTAAATAAAAAAGAACCGACCCGCCGACCATTGCCGACGAGTCAGTCCACACACAAATTACCTCAGTTTAGAGTTTTTCTTTTATTGCTTTGCTCTCAGCCTCATAGCCTGGCTTACCGAGCAGAGCGAACATGTTTTTCTTATAAGCCTCTACACCCGGCTGGTCAAACGGATTGACGCCGAGCAGATAGCCTGAAATGCCGCAAGCCTTCTCAAAGAAATAGATGAGCTGACCGAGCGAGTACTCGGAAATCATCGGCATTGTGATGCGGATGTTGGGAACTCCACCCTCGACATGGGCGAGTCGTGTGCCAAGTTCCGCCATTTTGTTTACGTCTGTCATCCGCCGTCCGGCCAGATAATTCAGACCGTCCATATCGGACGCTGCTTCCGGAATGACCACATGGTCGTGCGACTCCTCGACACTGATTACCGTCTCGAAGAAATTACGCTTGCCGTCCTGGATGAGCTGACCCATAGAGTGCAGGTCGGTGGTGAAGTCGGCAGCTGCGGGGAATATGCCCTTGCCGTCCTTTCCTTCACTTTCGCCGAACAACTGTTTCCACCATTCAGCCATATAGTGCAGCTTCGGGTCGAAATTCACAAGAATTTCAATGTCGCGTCCGCCCTTGTAGAGGGCGTTGCGCAGACGTGCATACGTCTCGGCAGGATTTTCCGAGCCGGGGTGCAAGGTAGTGTTTTCCATGGCCTTGGCGCCGTCGATAAGTTTTTGAATGTCAAATCCGGCCACGGCAATAGGCAACAGACCTACCGGTGTCAGTACCGAGAAACGGCCACCTACATTGTCAGGAATTACGAAAGTGTCATAACCCTCCTGTGTGGCCAAAGTGCGCAGCGCACCCTTCTTCTCATCGGTTATTGCAACAATCCTGCGTTTTGCAACATCCTTACCAGCCTGTTTCTCAAGCTGTTCGCGTAAAATTCTGAATGCAATGGCCGGCTCGGTCGTAGTGCCGCTCTTCGAGATTACTATGATGCCGAAGTTCTTGTCTTTCAGTAGATTAGTCAGCGACGACATATAATCTTCCGAAATATTCTGTCCGGCAAAGACAACGCGTGTCTGTTTTGCTGCTCCCATGTTGGCAAAGGGGTCAGACATAGCCTCAATCACGGCTTTTGCGCCCAGATAGCTGCCGCCTATTCCTACGCAAACCACATAGTCGCACTCAGAACGCAGTCGTTCTGCAGTGGCATTGATGCGCGTGATGAGGTCGGCCGGCATCTCCGATGGCAACTTCACCCATCCGTGAAAATCCGAGCCTGCGCCTCGGCTCGTATTAAGATTGGTCACGGCCTCTACGGCCGGAGCTTCCAGTGCCTCAAATTCGCCTTTCGGGGCGAAATACAAGGCATGCTGAATGTCTAATGAAATAGAATGCATGATATATATGTTTTTATAAAAAATTTCCTTGTGTATATTTACTAATAACGCTTGGGCTTCTGATTTGGTTGGCTGTAAAATTCTCAAGCAGTTCACGCAATTTTGAAATAATTTCCCGCTGAATTATTTGCAAATTCAAAATGATATTCACGAATTGTGTGTTGGTGAGAAATTGTTGTTGAATTTGGTTTTTTTGTTCAAAAATTTGCAGAATTGATTTTTAATCCTTAATATTGCGGTGT
>CAYVNJ010000050.1:0-13558 GCA_964452865.1 uncultured Sangeribacter sp.
CTGAGGTCGGTGATATGGATAAGACCGTCAACACCGCCGAGGTCGATAAATACGCCATAGGCTGTGATGTTCTTGACTGTGCCTTCGAGCACCTGACCTTTTTCGAGTTTCGAAATGATTTCGCGCTTCTGAGCTTCGAGCTCTGCCTCGATAAGCGCTTTGTGCGATACGACAACGTTGCGGTATTCTTCGTTGATTTTCACAACCTTGAATTCCCTTGTCTTATCGACGAACTGGTCGTAGTCGCGGATGGGGCGAACGTCAATCTGCGAACCGGGAAGGAAGGCTTCGATGCCGAAGATGTCGACAATCATACCACCCTTGGTGCGGCACTTGATGTAGCCCTTGATAATCTCATCGTTCTCCAGTGCCTGGTTGACACGCTCCCAGCTGCGCGCTGCGCATGCTTTCTTGTGTGAGAGGACGAGCTGACCTTTCTTGTCTTCCTGGTTTTCGATGAATACCTCCACTTTGTCGCCGACTTTCAGGTCGGGGTTATAGCGGAATTCGCTGACGGGGATGATACCGTCTGATTTGTAGCCGATGTTAACCACAACCTCACGTTTGTTGATAGAGGTCACAGTACCTTCAACTATTTCTTTGTCTTTGACCGTGCTGAGCGACTCGTCGTATGATTTCACGAGTTCTTCACGGCTTTTGTCGCAAGCGGTTTCGCCTTTCTCGAAGGCATCCCAGTCGAAATCTTCGATGGGGGTGTTTTTAATTTCGCTCATTAAAAATGATAGGGTTAATAAATAATGTTAATTAATCTCGTGTGAGGGCAATTCACCCTTACGGCCGCAAAGTTAAGTATTTATTCCAATGCGGCAAAAAATTGAGTCAATTATTTATCTGAATGTTGTTTACAGCCCGAATTTGCGACCCTCTTCAGCTACAGTGGCTACATATTCCGAACGGTCGGCATTGCGCATGGCTTCCAGGTCTGCAGTAGCAGTAGCTCCGTGGGCAATAGTTTCGTCGCGAAGCTCAGCTGTGAGGAAACTTTCAATCCATTCGCGTTCGGAATCGTCATAATGTGCTGCGAATTTGTCAAACATTGTTTCAGGCGAGAGCTCAAGCTCATCATCCGCAGTAAATGTGTCGAGCAGACTTTCCGGCATCGGCAATCCTCCGAAGTCTATCCACCGTTCAGGGATAGTCCCGGCAGTTCCTTTAGGCACAAGGTCGGAAGCTCCACGCAGATGAAGATAGCTCAGCAATGCCAGTCGATAGAGCTTACGGCCGGCACTTAGATGCTTGGTTCTGACTTTGAAACCATCAAGGCGCAAAACATCGTCACCCGGATTTTCCTCAAGCAATTTATCTATAAGTCTGAGTGCTTCGATAATCCTGCCCACTGTGGCTGGAGTCAAAGGGTCGAATACTATGCGGTCGTGCTTAGGCACCCGGGCCTTTACCCGGAGGTCGCGGGTAGGCCACTTTTGAGCATCGCGTTGCAGTCCGCAACTCGTCAGCATCCTGCCCGGAATTACAAGAGTGTCGCCAATGTCTGAACCAATGACGTATGAAAACGGAAAAACGTCAGTGTCCGGATGTTTTTTGTGCGCGCCCATAAGCAACGAAAATGCTCCAATTCGCGCACCCCACATTATATATGCACCGCTCGACGTTTTTACGCCACGCTCCAGCACTCCCCAATGAACCGGGCCAACCTTATACATGTGGTTTGACGCATTGGTCGCACTCCCGGCATTAAAAAAAGAATACAACGCTCCAATCAGCAATGATGACTTATGCATCGAAACGGTGAAAGGACCGGCAATCACGGAACATGCCTCGCCGTTCTCCATTGCACTATTTGCAAAAAACAGTGAGTCATGGGCGGTAAATCCTTTGTCGAGGAATGCGCCCTGTCCTACATAACAATGGCGAAGTGTCACTCCGGCATCAACCGAACCGTCTTCAATGATGAAGCCTCGCGCATCGACGCCATTGCCTATATATGCCAATCGGCCGGACACCGGCGCATTGCTAATCAGTGCTCCGTCTTCAAGACGGGATGCGCCTTCAATCAATGTCGTAGAACCTACGTGTACATTCTTTATAATACCAGCGTCACGAACCGTGGCTCCATCGCAAACACCCGTAACCAGAGGTTTTACCTCAGCTAAGCGAGGACGCAGCACATCTTCTGTCCACTTGGGTCGAAAGGCCATGAGCAAAGCCATCTGGACTGACAGCCCCGGATAAATATACACCGGGCGGGAGCCGCTTTCGTCGAGCACACTGACTTCAGTACCGAGGCCGCACTGTGCTTCTGCTTCATAACTGATAGAACCACAGCGCTCTATTGTCACGTCCGAACCTATGTATGCCCCTGAAATCCTGCCAACCTGGCAGATATGCGGGTGGTCTCCAATCAGGCAATCCTCAAGTGTAGCATCATAAATTATGTCCCCTGGTCTGTCAAGCAACCCTATTCTGACTTTACCATAGAAATAAACACGTCGTATATGAGAAATGTCGGTGCGGGGGTCAATGCTTACGCCACTCCAATCTGCAGCTGTACATCCCGCCTTCTCAAGCAAGAATATCTCCCCGGGGGCAAGCGAACGATATTTCAGACTAATTCTCTGCATCGGCATCGTATTGCTGATATAAAAAGTCATTATATGGGAATCGCTCCACGTGTATCTCGCGAGCTTTCTCGTATAGTCGTTCTTTCAGTTCGTCAATATTTATTTTCTTCTTTGCGGATATGAACACGCAATTATTCCCCAGTTTCGACATCCATGTTTCTTCCAGTTCTTTCAAGGGGATATTGTCGCGTGTCCGGGGCGTGAGGTCATCAGGGTCTTTCGGATTATACTTATACGCATCAATTTTGTTAAATACGATTATCATCGGTTTTTCAGCCGAGCCACATACTTCGCGTAAAGTCTTGTCGACAACCTCAATCTGTTCCTCAAACTGCGGGTGACTTATATCTACCACATGAACAAGCAAGTCGGCTTCCCTAACCTCATCAAGTGTCGATTTGAACGAGTCGACAAGATGTGTGGGCAACTTGCGGATGAAACCTACCGTATCTGAGAGGAGAAACGGCAGATTGTCTATAATCACTTTGCGAACAGTGGTGTCGAGCGTCGCAAACAACTTATTTTCTGCAAGGATATCACTCTTGCTCAACAAATTCATGATGGTAGACTTGCCTACATTGGTATATCCCACAAGAGCTACCCGGGTCAGTTTTCCTCTGTTTTTGCGCTGAATACTCTTCTGGCGGTCAATATGCCTGAGTTCTTCCTTAAGACGCGATATTTTATCAAGTATGATACGCCGGTCGGTCTCTATCTGGGTTTCACCCGGACCACGCATGCCGATACCGCCGCGCTGACGCTCAAGATGCGTCCACATTCTTGTCAGGCGAGGCAACAAATATTGGTATTGGGCCAACTCCACCTGAGTGCGTGCCGTTGCTGTCTGTGCGCGGTTGGCGAAGATATCCAGAATAAGACTTGTCCGGTCGAGAATTTTGATTTTAAGTTCACGCTCGATGTTAAGCACCTGTTTGGTTGATAAGTCATCATCAAATATAGCCATGCCTATCTCATTATCCTCGACATATTTCTGAATTTCTTCCAGTTTGCCTTTTCCGACATACGTGCGCGGATTAGGATATTCGAGCTTCTGAATGAAACGTGCTACAGGTTCAGCACCGGCCGTGCGTGCCAGAAAATCGAGTTCGTCAAGGTACTCCTTACATTTTGTCTCGTTCTGATTCGCAGTCACAAGACCGATAAGTATAGTCTTTTCGTTGCTCTCTTTATTTATGATGTTGTCTTCTATCATAGAATCCTCGATGTCTAAACTTTATTTATATATAACGTATCCGACGCCACTTTTGTGCTGACCAATCAAAAAAACAGAGATGCCGTCATCCGTATAAAGAGAAACGGCATCCCTGTATGACATTTGGGGAAATAAACCCTATGTATCTTTATTTCTTCACCTTGTTATAGCGGGCATTAAGACCTTCTATCACTTCGTTGGTTATGTCAAGACGAGGGTCAATGTAAAGGGTGGCTGCCTTGAAGAAAATGGCGTCGTAACCTTTCTTGACATTATATTCCTTGATGAATGCCTCGACAGAGTCATTGACAGTCTTCTGGGCTTCCATGGCGGCATTCTGCATATTGTTCTGCATTTTGCTCAGTTCGGATTGAGCGGAACTCTGCATACTGGCATATTTCTGTTGGTCCTGTTTAAGGCTGGCTTCAGAAAGATAGCCATTGTTCTGCATCTTCTTCTGCACACTGCTCTCGAAGTTGCGGATTGAAGCTTCTTTCTGACGAGCGGTACTTTCGAAATTCGACTGCAGGCGCATCATTTCCTCATTATAATCCTTGGCCAGATTATACTTGCTCAACAGAGTATCAAGGTCGACATATCGGTAGTTGGGAAGTGCCGGAGTCGTTTTGTCATTCTTTGCAGCGACCTCTTTCTTGGCCGGTGCATTCTTGTCAGATGAATTCGAGCATTGTACACTCAACAGGCTCATACCTGTCAACATGGCTACACAAGCCGATTTCAATAAAACACGTTTCATATTGTGTGGCTATTTTGTATAATCTAAATTCTTTGCAAAAATACTCTTATTAAATCAATCTACCGCTATATGGTGCAATTTTTTTTACTTTTTTAAGATTATCATTCATTAACCTTGTAAGACACGCCGAAATCATCAAGAGTCTCCATAAGTTCCCGGCAGAATGGCACCGGTTTTCTCAAGCGGACTTTCACCTGGCGACCGCTCTCATAATCCGGGAATACGACAGTGAGATTGCCTGCTGTAGCATTTGAATCCTGAATTTCACCGATACGGTCAAAAAGCACCATATCGTTGTTATCGGCATCCATATACAACGTAAGGCTGTGAATCAGCTTGCCCGACATCTCTTCAAGAAGGCTCACTTGTTCGATTACTAAGTCAGCACGTTCCGGATTGAAACGGCTCTGTTCAACATGCGCCCGGATAAACACCGGAAGGCCAGGTATTCCGAAATGTTTGTATTCCACATATTTCTTACCGAACAGATGAATGTCTGCCGAACCAGTATAATCCTCTATGGTCAGTATCCCGTACGTCGAACCTTTGCGCGATATTTTCTCTTGAAATCCTGTCACTATCCCCGCAAATGTAATGGGGTGAGGACCCGGCAAAGCGTTACGCAATTCTGAACAAGGAGTGTTACACCCGTGTTTGACCTCCATATAAAATCTGTCCAAAGGATGTGCCGATAGATAAAGGCCTACAAGTTTCTTTTCTTCGTCAAGACGACGCACGTCTGGCCATGGCTCACATTTAGGCATCGGGGGACGCGCAGTCTCAAGTGGCTCTATATCATCGAAAAGGCTGGCCTGAATACTGTTTTTATCCTGCTGGTACAATTGTCCGTACTTATATAATATGTCTGAAAAAGTAGTATCAAACATCGGTTCTAACACTACGTTGCGCTCCATTCCGCCGAAGCAGTCCAATGCTCCTGACAAGGCGAGACTTTCCAGACAGTTACGGTTGCAAACTTGCGACGGCACTCGTTCTACTAAATCGTAGATATCTGCATACGGACCGTTGGCATCACGTTCGTCGACAATGGCCTTTACAGCCATGGAGTTTATACCTTTGATAGCGCCAAGTCCGAAACGGATGTCACCGTTCTTATTCACAGAGAATTTCTCGCGACTTTCATTGATGTCCGGACCTTTCACCGCACATCCCATCGCTTTGCATTCATCCATGAACTTGACCAGTTTGTCCTTATTAGTAAGATTTCGGCTTAACACGCCGGCCATATATTCCGCTGGATAATTGGCTTTCAGATATGCGGTCTGGTATGCAACCCAACTATAACATGTGGCATGACTCTTGTTGAATGCATATTTGGCAAATTCCTCCCAATCACCCCATATCTTCTCGAGAACCTCCGGCTTATGCCCGTTTGCCTGGCCGCCGGCAAGGAACTTGGTCTTCAGGCTCTGCATCTTATCTATCAGTTTTTTACCCATAGCCTTACGCAGCATATCGCTTTCACCACGGGTAAAATCAGCCAACAGGCGCGACAGGAGCATCACCTGTTCCTGATAGACAGTAATGCCGTATGTATCATGGAGATATTTCTCCATTTCCGGAATATCGTAGACTATCGGCTCACGTCCGTGCTTTCTTGCGATAAACTGGGGTATGTAGGCCATAGGCCCGGGTCGGTAGAGAGCATTCATCGCTATCAGGTCTTCAAACCTTGATGGCTGGAGTTCACGCAGATGCTTCTGCATGCCGGGCGACTCAAATTGGAATGTGCCTGTAGTTCGGCCTTCACAATACAGACGGAATGTAGCTTCATCGTCAAGCGGAATATTCTCCATATCTATTGTCTCGCCACGGGTCTGCCGTATATTCTCTACCGCCTCCATTATGATACTCAGTGTTTTCAGACCGAGGAAGTCCATTTTAATCATTCCTGTCTCCTCAATCACACTACCCTCATACTGAGTTACAAGAACCTTGCTGCCATCCGAGTCGGTGGCAGTACTTACAGGCACCCAATCGGTTATGTCATCGCGGCCTATTATCACACCGCATGCGTGCACACCCGTATTTCGTACAGTACCTTCAAGTTGCTCCGCATAGTTCAGCACCTCTCGCACTATAGGATTGGGATTTTGAGTCTCTGCCTTGAATTCAGCGACATATTTTGCACAATTAGCCACAGTCGGCGCGGGCGTCTTACCTCCGATTTCCGGCATACGGTCTGGCACGAGCTTAGCCAGCCGATTGGATTCCGCCAATGGCAAATCCATAACCTTTGCCATATCTTTTATGGCAAGCTTGGCAGCCATTGTGCCATACGTTATGATATGCGAAACCTTCTCCGCGCCATACTTATCGGTCACATATTTCAACACGGCATATCGCCCGTCATCATCAAAATCTACGTCAATATCGGGCAACGATATACGGTCGGGATTAAGGAAACGTTCGAACAGCAGGTCATATTTAATCGGGTCAATCTGTGTGATACCGAGGCAATATGCCGCCGCACTGCCGGCAGCCGACCCACGTCCCGGGCCAATGCTTACTCCGAGCTTATCCCGTCCAGTATTAATAAAATCCTGCACAATAAGGAAGTAACCCGGGAAACCCATGGTCTTCATTATATATAGCTCGAAGTTGAGGCGCTCCGACACCTCATCCGGCAGCGGGTCGCCATACCGTTTGGCCGCACCCTCCATGGTCAGCTTCTTGAGATAATCTGCCTCAAGTTTTATTCGATACAGTCGGTCATAGCCGCCGAGACGCTCTATCTTTTTGTCGGCCTCCTCCTTGCTCAACACTTCATTGCCATTCTCATCCCTGGTAAATTCATTGAACAAATCCTCTTCCGTATATTTGGACCTGTAACCATCTTCAGTGCCGAATTCCTCCGGGATTTCAAAGGTAGGCATAATAGGTCCGTGGTCTATAGAGTAAATTTCTACTTTATCAATGATTTCCTGAGTATTGGTGAGGGCTTCAGGAATATCTGCAAATATAGCCGACATCTCATCCGGACTTTTGAGCCACTCCTGCTTAGTGTAATGGAGGCGTTCAGGCTCTGTAAATTTTTTGCCGGTCGAGACGCAAATCAGTCTGTCATGAGCCTCGGCATCGGCCTCTCTCACAAAATGAACGTCATTGGTCGCTATCAGTTTAATATCAAGCTCCCTTGCTATTTTTATCAATTCGGCATTTACCTCTTTCTGTCGTTCATAGACATCGCGGCTTGCATTGATTTTATTCGTTTCATGCCTCTGGAGCTCCAGGTAATAGTCATCTCCGAATGTTTGCTTATACCATGCCGCACGCTCTTTTGCTTTTTCAAGCTCACCGTCCATGATAAATTGAGGCAACTCTCCGCCAAGACATGCCGAACATACTATCAGTCCCTCTCTATGCATCTCGAGTTGTTCGCGGTCTGTCCTCGGTTTGAAATAATACCCGTCGGTCCATGCCTGACTGACAAGCTTTATCAGATTGCGATATCCTTGAAGATTTTTGGCAAGTACTATCAGATGATAGCCGTTGTCTCTCTTATCGCCCCTATCCGTCAGTTTATCCTTAGCCACATACATCTCGCATCCGAGGATTGGCTTGAACTTAGGTGTCCCTTCCGGCAGTTTTCCGTTAACCTTCTTGACATAGTTGTAGAACTCCTTGATACCGAACATATTGCCATGGTCGGTAAGAGCAATCCCGGGCATTCCGTCTGCCATGGCTTTGTCGACAAGGTCAGATATGCGCGACATTCCGTCGAGCAGAGAATACTGCGAGTGTACGTGCAGATGAGTAAATGCCATACGATAGTGTACTTACTGATATTTAGAAATCGTATCCAAGAGTAAAATCCCAGCATTTATTATAGCCGCCGCGTGTAAACTTCCAGGGTCGGCTGAGTCCTTGTTCATAATGAACACCTACATAATAATGCCTTTTAAGTGTGAGTCCTGTTCCTATCTTATATCCGACCTCAAAGCGCTTACGGCTGTCAAAATAGCCGTTCTTGGCATTAAACACGTCGAAATCGCCGTCATTGCCAATCCTTATTCCAGCCACTACTTTACTCTTCTGGCGTCCGCCAAGTCCGTAAGAAAACTGAGGACCTAAGTCTACACTCCAACGGATGCCCGGTCCGATATTAAATTTAGCTGAAACCAAAACCGGTATTCTGAATGAAGAATACGCTGTCTTCGAGAAGGTAGCTACTGAACCGTCGGATTGCATCCCGGTAAAAGTGTCAAGATATGCAAACTTGTTCGTACGTGTCTCGAAAAAGAATCCGGGCTGAATTGAAATCCAGCGTCGGAGATTTATATCGAATACCGCACCACAAGTAAACCCAAGCCCCCATGTGTCGTTGGTCTGGATACGCTCCAGGTCAGCACCTGACTCTTCAGGCGAAGAAAGGTTCGAGGTATTAAAACCTGCCCTGACTCCAAATTCAAACAATCTGGGCGACGCCGACGTATCAAAAAACTGAGCGTACGAGGGCAAAAAAGTCAGTGCGGCTACAAAAGCGCAGAGCGGTCTGAGGATGTTTCTTTTCATTATGCAGAGTTAATAACAGGTTATTTCAGAACTATAAATACTGTCTTAATTATTCGGTAAATTTACAAAATATATTTTATAGCCGTCACAAAAAAATTGTAATTTTGCGCCAAATTATGCGACAGCAGAATGCTCCAAATTATAAAACCCTAATTATCTATCTACAACACAACCCGTTATGGTCAGACTCAAGAAGGAAAAGCTCTTCGTCAACGCCAAGGACTACGTAATGATTACGGTAGGCCTGCTGATTTACGCACTCGGATTTGATGCGTTCATCCTGCCTCACCACATTGTAATCGGTGGTATGGCCGGTCTCGGCACACTCGTCTACTTTGCGACCAACACATTCATTCCGGTTGCCGTCACCATGTACGGAGTCAACCTCATGCTCATTGCAGCAGGATACAAAATGCTCGGCCGCTCATTTACTATCCGCACCATATTTGGAGCGACAGGCGCATCCCTCGCCGTAGGCGCGATGGAGGGTTATTTCGTCTCTCATCCCCCGCTCATCGCCGACACAGCCATGAGTATCGTGCTCGGAGGTATATTGTGCGGCATCGGTATCGGCACGATATACATACACAACGGCACCTCAGGTGGGTCTGATATTATAGCCGCCATGGTCACTAAAGTGTCCAACGTCAGTGTAGGACGAATGATTATGGCCGTCGACATGACAATCGTGGCACTGACACTCTTCCTCCCGTTCGACGGCAATTTCGAGCAGAGGGTTCAGGCCTGCCTGCCAAGGATAATTTACGGTTGGGTTACTATTTTTATATACTCGTATATCACTGACACTATCATCAACACCAACCGTCAGGCAACGCAATTCATCATTTTCTCTCATCACTGGCAGGAGATTGCCAATGCAATCAACTCTGAAGCACGACGTGGTGTGACCGTACTCGACGGACAAGGCTGGTATTCCAAGCAACACGTCAAGATGCTCATGGTATGGTGTCGCAAAATGGAATCGGTCACTATTTTCCGCATAGTCAAATCTATTGACCCACAGGCGTTCATTGCTCAATCGGGGTCAAACGGAGTATACGGCAAAGGATTTGATGCAATGAAAGTGAAAATCAAGCCTCAGCAACACGACACTGCTTCGCGTCACAACGCAGGCTGACAATCCCTCTGCATCGCATCTGATTTTTTATAAATTTTTCTCATATATAGAAAAAATTTGTAATTTTACGCAGATTTTCAACACACAACATAATAGGATGAAGAAATACGTTGTCTCACTTCTGGCTATCGCAGCATTAACATTCGGCAATACCGTTTGTTACGCTGGCATACGCTCGTGGGAAAGCGTAAAGTCCGAACACAGTGTTGTGGCCGAGGCTCGTGTCGTTGCCAAAAGCAGCGATATCGAAGTACGCGCAGGCAAAGGCGTGATATATGTCACGACAAATCGTCCTCTTAGCGTCAAGGTCTTCACAATCCTCGGGCAGACAGTCGCACAAGACCACCTGCCTCAGGGCACATCCCAGCTTGTTCTCGGCACACACGGAGTATTCATAGTAAAGGCAGGCGACGCTACATTCAAGGTAGCGGTCTGAATGAGAGACCTCAAAAAACGAACACCAACTTAAAATCAAACAATACGAAATGAAAGAGACAAACATCGACTGGAGCAACCTTACATTCGGCTACATCCCTACCGATTATAATGTACGTTGCGTATATAAAGACGGAAAATGGGGCGACATAATCGTAACAGATTCTGAAGAAGTACCCCTGCACATCGGCGCAACCTGCCTCCACTACGGACAGGAAGCATTCGAAGGCCTCAAAGCTTTCCGTGGCAAAGACGGCAAAGTCCGCATCTTCCGTCTCGAAGAAAACGCAAAACGCATCCAGAGAAGTGCCGAAGGTATAAAAATGGCTCCTCTGCCCACAGAGAAATTCCGTGAAATGGTTATGGCCGCAGTAAAGGCAAACGAACGCTTCATCCCTCCC
This sequence comes from uncultured Sangeribacter sp., assembly GCA_964452865.1. GTDB lineage: Bacteria > Bacteroidota > Bacteroidia > Bacteroidales > Muribaculaceae > Lepagella. Next base: position 11,081 of record CAYVNJ010000050.1, read on the forward strand.
TACGGCACAGGTGCTTCTCTCTACATCCGTCCGCTCGAAATAGGTATTTCACCCCGCATCGGTGTTAAACCCGCCGACGAATACATGTTCATCGTAATGGTAAGCCCCGTTGGCCCTTACTTCAAAGCCGGATTCAAGCCCACCAACGTGTGCATCATGCGCGACTACGACCGTGTAGCTCCTAAAGGCACCGGTACAATCAAAGTAGGTGGCAACTATGCCGCAAGCCTTGTGGCCGGCGAAAAGGCTCATGACCTCGGCTATTCTGCTGTACTCTATCTCGACCCCAAAGAGAAAAAATACCTTGACGAATGCGGCCCTGCAAACTTCTTCGCTATCAAGGGCAACACATACGTAACTCCCCAGAGCGAATCTATCCTTCCCTCAATCACCAACATGAGCCTCATAGAGCTTGCTAAAGATATGGGTCTCAACGTTGAGCGCCGCCACATTCCGGTTGAAGAACTCGCTGAATTCGACGAAGCATCTGCTTGCGGCACAGCTGCGGTATGCTCTCCCATAGGCGAAATACATGATATTGACACCGGCAAAAAATATGTATTCTCTACTAACGGCGAAGCCGGTCCTATCGTCACAAAGTTATACAACGCTCTGCGTGCCGTTCAGTACGGCGAAGCTGAGGACGTTCACGGTTGGAACGAAATCGTAGAATTCTAAAAAATAGTCTTCGCAGACAACGACTTATGCCGGGGGCGAAACGCACACACGTTTCCGCCCCCGGTTTTTAACATCATACACATGCCAACATATTCAGAGCGGCCGGACCCCATAGAAATAATACGCAAGTATTACACTCCCGGCACTCCACTCCACGATACACTTCTGATTCATTCGAAAGCAGTAGCAGACAAGGCGATATATTTAGGCAAACGGTGCGGCTTGCCCCTTGACCTCGATTTCGTATATTCGGCAGCCATGCTCCACGATATAGGAATATTCCGATGCAACGCACCGGGCATCCACTGCAATGGTGAACTGCCATACATCGCACACGGTATAGAAGGGAGCAGACTTCTTGACTCCCTCGGACTTCATAGACATGCCCTCGTATGCGAGCGCCATACCGGAGCAGGCATATCTCTCGGTCAAATAATCAGAAACAGCCTTCCGCTGCCTCCTCGCCCTATGCTTCCGATTACCAATGAGGAAAAATTGATTTGCTATGCAGACAAGTTCTTTTCAAAATCACGTGCGGATTTGACTGAGGAGAAACCTATCGAAAAAATAATGTCACAAATGTCAAAATTCGGCAAATTCACACTTGACCGCTTTATTGAGATGCACGAAATGTTCGGCGACAAAATGTAAAAAATCATTAAAAAAACGTCTGACATTCATCCGAAGCAAGCTTTTGGAAGATTATTCTTAAATTTGCACTCTGAACAACGCCAGCCTAACTGTTGAGACGACCGCTGATTTACATATTACTGCTCATAGCAGCATGTATAGCTTTTGCACAGACCACGGCAAAAAAGCCGAGGCTTAACCGTCCGCGATTGACAACCACTGACTCGGTTGCCTCCGCCGACTCCTCGTCTATGACATCGCTCTCTCTTCCAGGCGATATGACTGAAAAGAACATTAGCCGCGACACTGCCCGGGAAACGATAAGACGCATTATACGTGAAAAGCGCGACCTCGACAACATCGTCAACTTCTCAGCGTCCGACTCTCTGGTCATGACCGGACACAACAATGCCGCCATGTATGGCAACGGTACTGTTTCCTATGGAGATATTCAATTAAACGCCGGACATATAGACATGAGTCTTGATTCATCGACAGTCGTGGCATGCGGCATCCCCGACTCTGCTGGCGTTATTGAGAAAAACCCGGTGTTCCGAGACAAGAGCGGTGAATACGAATCTTCTTCCATGAAATACAACTTCAAGACCGAAAGAGGATATATCACCGATGTCATCACCGAGCAGGGTGAAGGATATGTCACCGGAGGGGCCGCAAAAAAAATGGAAGACGGTTCAGTCTATCTTGCCGACGGCAAATACACCACTTGCGACGACCATGAGCATCCACACTTCTATTTCAAACTGACAAAAGCCAAGGTTCGTCCGAAAAAAGATATTGTGACCGGGCCTGCATACATGGTTCTTGCAGATGTACCTCTCCCTCTTGCCGTACCTTTCGGTTTCTTCCCTTTCACAAAAGACTACAGCAGCGGAATTATAGTACCGTCGTTTGGTGAAGATTACAACCGCGGCTTCTATCTGCGCGACGGGGGCTACTATTTTGCCATCAACGATTATATCGACCTCGCGCTGCGGGGTGAAATCTACACCAAAGGCTCCTGGGGTGTGAGTGCAGCCTCAAGGTACACAAAAAGATACAGATTCAACGGAAGTTTCGACATCAGCTTCCTGACATCAGTTTACGGCGACAAGGGGTTGCCGGACTATTCCCGCCAGCGCAACTTCCGGGTAGCATGGAATCACACGCAAG
>CAYVNJ010000051.1:0-12904 GCA_964452865.1 uncultured Sangeribacter sp.
AGTCGGCTATCACACCATCACGCAGCGGACGCACGGTGCGGATGCCCGGGGGTTCTTTGCCTTCCATCTGGTGGGCGGTATTTCCAACGGCAAGTAATTTCTCGGTTTTAGTCTCGATAGCTACTACAGAAGGCTGGTCGACGACTATCTGGTCGTTATGTATGATGATGGAGTTGGCAGTGCCGAGGTCCATCGCTATTTCCTGTGTGAAAGAAAACAGTCCCATTGTCTCAGTTGTTGTCTTAATGTTTGAAATGACGAATGCCCGTCATAACCATAGCCATGCCGTGCTTATCACAATATTCCACACTCTCATTGTCCCGTATAGAGCCTCCGGGGTGAACAGCGGCTGTCACACCGGCCTTATCCGCAATTTTAACGCAGTCGGCAAAGGGGAAGAAGGCATCCGAAGCCATGACAGCACCTTGAAGGTCGAAACCGAAATTAGATGCTTTTTCTATGGCCTGTTTCAAGGCATCTACACGGGAAGTCTGTCCTACACCGCTGGCACATAGTTTTTTATCTTTTGCAAGCACTATCGCATTACTCTTGCTATGCTTCACGATTTTGTTGGCAAATTCCATGTCGGAGATTTCTTGCTCAGTCGGTTTTCGCGATGTTACACATTTGAAATCCTCAGGAGTCTCAACATGTCCGTCCATCTGTTGAACAAGAAAACCGTTAAGTGCTGACCGACATTTCATCTCTGGCATGACACCTTCTTTCATGAGCAGAATAATTCTGTTTTTCTTATGCTTGAGGATTTCAAGCGCTTCTGCAGAATATCCGGGGGCGATAATCACCTCGAAAAATATCTTATCGATATCCGTAGCAGTCTCCGCATCTATTTCAGCATTGGTTACGAGTACACCACCGAACGCAGAAACAGGGTCGCATGCTAATGCCTCGGTCCATGCCTCCTTTACAGTGGGTCGACATGCAATGCCACATGCATTATTATGTTTTAGCACGGCAAATGTCGTTTCTCCATTGAAGTCGTTTATGAGACTTACGGCAGCATCGATGTCGAGGATGTTGTTGTAAGAGACTTCTTTGCCATGCAATTTCTCAAACATTGCTCCGAAGTTACCATAAAATGCGCCCTGCTGGTGCGGATTCTCTCCATATCTGAGCGGCATGACACCGTCGGCGGTCAGACGAAGTGCATCTGGAACAGGACGTGCAAAATAATTATAAATGGCGCTATCATAAGCCGATGAAACTCCGAAAGCCTCTTTTGCAAAATATTTTCTCTGCTCAAGTGTAGTGTTAGCACCTTGATTTCTCAGAACCTCGAGCAAAGGCATATATTGTGCTTTCGAGGCCACAATAACCGTATCCTTGAAATTCTTGGCAGCTGCACGAATCAGAGAAATTCCACCTATATCTATTTTTTCAATAATATCAGCTTCGGAAGCTCCTGAAGCTACAGTCGCCTCAAAGGGGTAGAGGTCTACTATTACCAGGTCTATCCCGTCAATAGTATATTCTTTCATTTCCCTGACATCGCTGTCATTATCACGGCGCGCAAGTATACCTCCGAAAATCTTAGGATGAAGGGTCTTTACACGACCTCCGAGAATGGAAGGATAACCGGTCAGGTCTTCGACCGCTATACAGGTATATCCTTGTTCTTCTATGAATTTACGTGTTCCGCCGGTAGATACAAATTCCACGTTGTGTTCGGCCAATAAACGTACTATTTCATCCAATCCGTCTTTGTGAAACACGGATATGAGGGCTCTTTTTATCTGTTTGGTATTATCCATTAATATGCTGATTTTTATGTACGTTGCAAAATTAAGAATTTATAATCTGTTTTATAGCATATTTTGGCAAAAAAATTACCGGAGAAGATTACTTAATCCTCTCCGGCAACAGAGCATTATTTATTTTTTCAATTAAAAAAATGTTTCAAGGTTATATTGCATGCTTTCGATGATATTCTCGACACCCGGGTCGTTGGGTTTCATCTTATCAGCCTGCTCAGCTATGCGGAGCGCTTCCTCAAAATATCTGGTCTTCACTTCCTGACGTTTCTCTTTTGCTTCAGGAGAGTTCCCCTCTATAAGGTTATATTTCTCTGTACCTATTGTTGCCAGCTTACGTGCGGCACGTTTCAGGTCGTCAAACTGTGCTGTAGGCAGAGCCGCAACCTTGCGATAGTTTTCTTCTGCTTTTAACTCATCGCCTTTACGGTCGTATACAAAACCTAAGAGGGAATACAGCGAAGCATTTTCTGAATTTTCGGCCACTTCTTTATCAAGCATGGCGATAGCTTCATCATACTTTTTGTCGAATGTAAGAGTATTAATAACGTTGCTGAGGAATATCGGCTCTTGCATACCGAAAGTTGCATATCCGTCTTTTGCGACCTCAAATATTTTTTCAGCTGCGAAATTGACTTTTGTTGAATCGCGCTGAGCCATATTTTGGTAGCAAGCTATGGCATAGCTATATGCCTCGGGTTTGGGATATTTGTACTTGCGTGCAAGTGCAAATGCCTCGGCACTCTTCTCGACATCATTGCCGAAATATGCACCCAGACCGGCGTTGAAGTATGCCATCGCGCGTACAGAGTCAGGAATTTGCGGAGTGGCCTTTCCAAGCTCTTTCATTTCGGGAAGATTGCCATATAGCATGAATGCATCAAATGCCTCAGGATAGAATTTCTTGTTATTGAAGTATACACTACCGGCATCGAAGTAATCGCCCTGGTGGGCAGAAATCTTGTTAGCCATGTCTTTGGTATACTTTGGCTTTACCTGACCCTTTTCGTTAGGTTGCTGGTCAAGCGGGAGAGCCTGCAGGAAGTAGTTATACGATTTGATAACCGCATCGTACATAGCGTTCTGGTCAACACTCTCATCGTTGCGGTTCAGCGCCAATCTCTTATAGCCGTTGTCAAAAACACCTTCTTCAATCAAGCCGGCCACATAATATGTACGAGCGTCCTGAGCTGTTTCAGGATTGGCCATAGCTTCTGCTATGAGCGCGCGGGCCTCATCAACTTTTGCAACGTTGCCGACAAGTTTCTGAGCTGCGTCAACAGTCTTTTTCTGAGCGTATGCTCCACTACATACAGTGAGGAAGCACACAGCCAATGTCAGTACTTTTTTCATCTAACTTATTGATTTTTAATTTAATTAATCAAGTTTTGGAAGTCCGTCATTCGGCGTTGTCATCGTCCGTAGATAACTCTTCTTCAATATAGACCCCGTTATCTTCATTTGGTTCATTCAACCGATTCAAAATTCTTTCGCTTTCCTCTTTCATTTCGCTTTCGAATGTTTCGGGGTCTGCTTCCTCTTCAGCGCGGTCGGAAGTCACCTTACATACGGAAGCAATAGAATCGCCGCGTTTAGTAAGGTCGATAAGCTTAACACCTTGAGTAGCGCGCCCCATAACACGAACATCGGTCAATGGGAGTCTTAATGTAATACCGCTCTTATTGATAATTACAAGGTCATTATCATCATTTACAATCTTGATTGCAACCAGACTGCCGGTCTTATCAGTAATTGACATAGTCTTCACGCCCTTACCGCCTCTATTGGTAATGCGATAGTCTTCGAGAGCGGAACGTTTGCCGTATCCCTTTTCTGATACGACCATTACAGTCTCATCTGCGCCTCCTGTCATGGTTATCATTCCGATTGCTTCATCGTCATCGTCAAGAGTCATACCTCGTACGCCAGTTGACATACGACCCATTTCGCGAACTTTGCTTTCGTGGAAGCGGATAGCGCGCCCATTACGGTCAGCAACGATTATTTCAGACTGACCGTCAGTTAATCGCACCTGAAGCAATTCGTCTCCTTCACGGATTATGATAGCGTTCACACCGTTTGCCCGCGGACGTGAATAGGCCTCAAGTGATGTTTTTTTAATCAGACCTCGTTTTGTGCAGAAAATAAGATTATGGGTTGATGTATATGTTTTGTCTTCAAGACCTTTGACACGTATAAATGCTTTTACGCAGTCATCGCCGTCAATGTTGAGCAGATTTTGAATTGCTCGTCCTTTACTGTTCTTTGCACCCTCTGGAATTTCATATACTCGCAACCAGTAGCAACGTCCTTTCTCAGTAAAGAAAAGCATGTGGTTATGATTGGTGGCAGGATATATGTATTCAATGAAATCGGTGTCGCGTTTGTCACTGCCTTTCGCACCGACACCACCGCGGCTCTGAGCACGGAACTCGCTGAGGGGAGTACGTTTGATGTATCCGAGATGTGATATTGTGATTATCATCTCGTCATCGGGGTAGAAGTCTTCAGCATTGAAATCACCGCTGACCTGATTGATTACCGTTCTGCGCTCATCGCCATATTTGTCGCGTATCTCAATCAATTCTTCTTTCATTACCCGGCGACAGCTCTCTTCGTTTTCAAGTATATCGCGCAAGTATGCTATCTGCTTCATCAAACCGTCATATTCTTCACGCAACTTGGTCATTTCAAGACCAGTGAGCTGGCGCAAACGCATTTCTACAATCGCCCGTGTCTGCGGGTCATCGAGTTCGAAACGTTCAGCAAGTCGTGTTCGGGCTTCTTCGGTTGTGTTCGAAGAACGTATTATGGCAATCACCTCGTCGATATTATCGACGGCAATCATCAATCCTTGAAGAATATGAGCTCTTTCCTCGGCTTTGTTCAGTTCGTAGCGGCTGCGGCGGATAACCACCTCGTGGCGGTGGTCAATGAATGACTGAAGGAGTTCCTTAAGATTTAGCGTGCGCGGACGACCATTTACAAGTGCGACATTGTTAACATTGAACGATGTCTGAAGCTGTGTCATCTTGTACAGCTTGTTCAGCACGACACGTGCATTAGCGTCACGTTTTATTTCGATTGCCACATGCATTTTGCCACGTGCACTCGTATCGGTGATATTGGATATACCTTCAATCTTCTTCTCTTCGACAAGATTGGCGATACTCTTGATGAGGTCGTTCTTTATTACACCGTACGGGATTTCGGATATAACTATAGAATCATGGTTCGGGCCAGTCTCTATATCGGCTTTAGCTCGAAGAATGATACGCCCGCGACCGGTCTCAAATGCATCTTTAACACCTTGTGTGCCGAAAATCTCACCTCCGGTAGGGAAGTCGGGGGCTTTAATATACTGCATAAGCTCCGGCACTTCCAGTTCAGGATTATCAATCAGAGCCATGCATGCATTGAGAGATTCAGTAAGATTGTGAGGCGGCATATTGGTGGCCATACCTACAGCAATACCCGCGGCTCCGTTAATAAGCAGATTAGGAATACGGGCAGGTAGTACTGACGGCTCAGTCTCCAGATTATCGAAGTTCGGAACGAAATCCACCGTATCCTTGTCTATGTCTCGGAGCATCTCTTCGCCCATGCGCGCAAGTTTAACCTCAGTGTAACGCATAGCCGCAGGAGAGTCTCCGTCTATTGAGCCAAAGTTACCCTGACCGAAAATGAGAGGATAACGCAACGACCATTCTTGTGCCATACGCACTATCGTCATGTAGATTGATGAGTCGCCATGAGGGTGATATTTACCCATAACCTCACCTACGACACGGGCTGACTTCTTAGTGTCACCTGAAAAGTTATTGCCGAGCTTATGCATTCCGAACAATACACGACGGTGTACGGGCTTGAAACCGTCCCTTACATCGGGCAATGCGCGCGATACTATAACCGACATTGAATAGTCGATATAGGCGCTTTTCATTTCCGTCTCGATATTGACAGGAATTATCCTTTCATCTGCTGCCATTAGTCTATATTCTGATTCTCTTTATGTTACGATGTATTTAGATTACTTGGCACATAATGCCGCAGTTTCCACAGACAAAATTATAAAAAATTTCAGAAACTCCAAAAACAATAATCTGCGCTTTGGTGCGATATTTATCGTCTGAGCGCTTTTGCATCAGGGTCAATAGGGGAGTATTACTATTTTCCCGCTTCGCAAACTTTCTGGCACATCTATGACGCGTTGATTTGCTGACCCACGGAACAACAATGCAGTATCTCTCTGTCGGATTTCAAATCTTCCGTCGACTATTACATCAATAAATGGCAGACACGCTGACATTTCTGCATCCTGCAATAATTCTTCCCACAAAAAACCGGTATAAACCCACACGTTAAAATCATCTGATTTCAAAGCACGCAAAAGTGGCAGAACTGCTGAGGCAGAATACATTGGGTCGCCGCCACTGAGTGTAACATTAAATTCTTCCTCTCGAACGACAGACATTATTTCATCGACACTCATGAGATTGCCACCATCGAAAGACCAGGATTGAGGGTTGTGACAGTCGATGCAATAATGGCGGCAACCGGCGAGATAGATGGATGTTCGAAGTCCGGGCCCGTCGACACTCGTACCGGCTACTATATCAATAACCCTTAGTTTCATTTATGCACTATGCGGTCTTTCAGTTCGGCCAATTTACCCGAATTCCAACGGTCTGTCGTTCCGACAAGATAACCTGTAATTCTCTGTATGGTTTCATAGCGTGTACCACATTTTGGGCAATATTCCACACCTTGTTCAGCATCCTCATGGCCACAGCGCGGACAATGATTGCGATTGTGATTGACTGAACCATAACCCAAATTATACTTATCCATAAGGTCAACTATATCACATATCGCCTCTTCATTATGAGTGGCATCTCCATCAATTTCTACATAAAATATATGGCCACCTGTCGTTAATTCATGATAGGGAGCTTCTATCTTTGCCTTATGGCGTGGAGAACAATGATAATATACCGGCACATGGTTGGAATTCGTATAGTAATCTTTATCTGTAACTCCTTCAATTAGACCGAATGTCTTGCGGTCGCGTTTTGTAAACCGTCCGGACAATCCCTCTGCCGGGGTTGCCAGAATACTGTAGTTATGTTGATACTCTTCGCTATATTCATTGGCTTTGGAACGCATGAAACTGACTATACGCAGACCAAGTTTCTGAGCATCCGCATTTTCACCATGATGCTTGCCGGTGAGAGCTATAAGACATTCTGCAAGTCCGATAAAGCCAATTCCTAAAGTTCCTTGATTGATAACTGATTCAATCGTTGAGTCTGCATCAAGAGCCTCCCCTCCGTTCCACAACCGTGTCATCAACAATGGATACTGCTTAGCTAATCCTGTTTTCTGAAATTGGAAACGCTCCTCAAGTTGACGCGCAGTAAGGTCGAGAATAGCCTCAAGTTTCTTAAAAAATGCCGCAATCCGTTCCTCTTCGTCAAGAATATTTCTTACCTCCAGAGCGAGTCGCACAATATTTATTGTGGTGAAAGATAGATTGCCTCGTCCGACCGATGTTTTCTGACCAAAACGATTTTCAATCACACGTGTTCGGCAACCCATCGTAGCCACTTCATACAGATACCTTTGCGGGTCATCCTCCTGCCATTGGTCATGACGGTTGTAAGTGGCATCGAGGTTAAGGAAATTAGGAAAGAATCGACGTGCCGTCACTTTGCATGCAAGCCTATATAAATCATAATTGGGGTCTTCAGGCAAATAGCTCACTCCACGTTTTTTCTTCCATATCTGTATGGGAAAGATAGCGGTCGACCCATTACCAACACCTTCGTATGTGGATTTAAGTAATTCTCTGATTACACATCTACCTTCTGCAGAAGTATCTGTGCCATAGTTTATTGACGAAAACACGACCTGATTGCCTCCACGCGAATGAATTGTATTCATGTTGTGTATGAACGCCTCCATAGACTGATGCACTCTGCTGACCGTGCGGTTTATTGCATGTTGCACTGCACGTTCTTTCCCCGTCAGTCCGTCAAGCGATTTGGTCTCATATTCTTTTACAGGAATATCTTTCACATCGCTCAAATCAATACCGGAAGCCTCGGCAGCATTATCAAGCTCTTCAAGATATGATGAACGCACATAAGGAGCAAGATAAAAATCGAAGGCCGGTATGGACTGTCCTCCATGCATTTCGTTCTGAGCCGTTTCGAGCGATATGCATGCTATCACGCTGGCGGTCTCAATACGTTTGGCGGGACGGGATTCGCCATGCCCTGCAGAAAAACCATTCCTTAATATTCTATCGAGAGGATGCTGCACACATGTGAGACTTTTGGTGGGATAGTAATCCTTATCATGAATGTGAATATAATTATATTTCACCGCATCTCGGACTTCGGGACTTAGAAGATAATCATCGACAAACGGTTTGGTGGTTTCAGAGGCAAATTTCATCATCATGCCGGCCGGAGTGTCAGTATTCATGTTGGCATTCTCCCGTGTCACGTCATTATTTTTAGCCTCGATTATCTCAAGAAACATTTCGCGTGTCTTGGCACGTCGGGCTATTGAACGTTTGTCGCGATATGCTATATAGCGTTTAGCCACCTCTTTGCGTGGCGACTTCATCAGTTCAATCTCTACACGGTCCTGAATATTTTCTACGGTCATACGTTCGTCACCGGTAGCACCGATACGGTCTGCAATCCTCTGTATGAGGCCTTCATCCTCACCAAGTTCTGTGGCGAGCATAGCCTTACGTATTGCCGCCTTGATTTTTTCTTCGTTGTAGCCTACTATGCGGCCATCGCGTTTTATGACTGTATGTATCATTCGAGAAAATGTTATGTTTTCTTGCGGTTGCAATTATTGTCTGCAAAATTAATTTCAGACAACTTACACTGCAAATTTTTAGTGTTAAATTTACATTTTTGGACAACTATTTATCTACCTTGAATTTATAACATACTTATAACTAACAAACTATATTTTGTTTGTGAAAATTCATCGCCATCATAAAAGATTATAAATATTCAACTCTGACAACCAAGACACATGGTTTACTCAAATATTTCAGCCATACTGGCAGAAACTTTTCCTCACTGTCTTGTTATAATTTATATAAGATACATAAACCACACTACCAAGATGTCACACGAAATAAAAAATCCACAAGTAACTCGCGAAGCCGCCCTCAGATATCATGAAGATGACCGTCCGGGCAAAATAGAAACTATACCCACAAAACCATACGCAAGCCAATATGACTTATCACTGGCCTATTCTCCTGGAGTGGCCTATCCATGTCTTGAGATTGAGAAAAATCCTGCAGACGCTGTAAGATATACTAACAAAGGTAATCTTATCGCAGTCATCTCAAACGGCACTGCCGTTCTCGGACTCGGTGACATCGGTGCGCTTGCCTCAAAACCGGTAATGGAAGGAAAAGCGTTACTTTTCAAAATATTCGCAGGATTGGACTGCTTCGACATTGAAGTTAACGAAAAAGACCCGGAAAAATTCATCAATGTGGTCAAGGCTCTCGAACCTACATTCGGAGGTATTAACCTTGAAGACATAAAAGCACCGGAGTGTTTCGAAATTGAAGAGCGACTTAAGAAAGAGTGCAATATACCGGTAATGCATGATGACCAGCACGGAACAGCGATTATTTCAGCAGCCGGACTTATAAACGCTCTTGAAATTCAGAATAAAAAGATTGAAGACGTCCGTCTCGTTGTCAATGGGGCAGGAGCAGCTGCCATTTCATGCACGAAATTGTATATAGCCCTCGGCATCAGACGTGAGAATATCGTGATGTGCGACTCCAAAGGTGTCATTCGTGCTGACAACCCTAATCTTTCGCCACGAAAAAAAGAATTTGCCACCACACTCGACCTCCACACCTTAGCCGATGCCATGCGCGACGCCGATGTTTTCCTCGGACTATCAGTTAAGGATGTACTGACCGAGGATATGATTAGGTCAATGGCTCCCCGGCCCATAGTGTTCGCACTTGCCAATCCTGACCCAGAAATTGCATACGAAAAGGCGATGGCCTCCCGCAAAGATATTATCTTCGCAACCGGACGCAGCGATTATCCGAACCAAATAAACAATGTGCTTGGTTTCCCATATATTTTCAGAGGTGCGCTCGATTGTGGGGCAACATCAATTAACGAACCTATGAAACTGGCGGCCGTAAATGCCATTGCCTCTCTTGCCAAAGAACCTGTACCACCTGTCGTCGATAAGGCATATGGAAAGACAAACATAACTTTCGGTCGCGAATATATTTTGCCTAAGGCGCTTGACCCAAGATTATTGACTCACGTAGCACCTGTAGTTGCCCGGGCGGCAGAAGAATCCGGTGTAGCCACCCGACCTATTACCGACTGGGAGGCATACATAGACAAACTTAACCGCATCATGGGACGCGACTCACGCCAGATGCGAAGAATAACAGAAATGGTCAAAGGACACGACAAGCGTGTCGTATTGGGCGAAGGTAACAATGAGAACATGATACGTGCTGCAGCACGACTGCACGCCGGCAATATATGTATCCCTGTCCTCCTCGGCGATGAAACTACTATCCGTAAGCGTGCAAACGCTATTGACGTTGACTTGACAGGAGTGGAAATTCTCAATCTACGATGTGATGCGGAAGCCGGACGTCGTAGGAAATACGCCGACATATTGTTTGAAAAGATGTCGCGCAAAGGTATGACGCATGAAGAAGCCGTGGAGAAAATGTTAGACCGAGACTGGTTCGGCATTATGATGACCGAAACCGGCGATGCCGATGCATTCATTGCCGGTACATATTCCGCCTCATCAGACAGCGTGGCTCGGACAGCAAAAGAGATTGTAGGACTTATTCCCGGATTTAACCACTTTGCAGCCATGCATATAGTGACAACCCGGATGGGTACATACTATCTCGCCGATACCGGGGTCAACACATCATGCGACAGTGATACATTGGTCGACATATCACGACTTGCAGACAGAGCTGTACGATTCTTTGCAAATAAACCGGTAGCAGCAATGGTATCATACAGCAATTTCGGTTCAGACCTCTCATCCGGAGGTTCTATAGCGATTGCTGAAGCTGTGGAGCGACTGCACAAAGACTATCCCGACATCTGTGTAGACGGAGACATGCAAATCACTTATGCACTTGATAAAGAACTACGCGACACAACATATCCATTTAACACATTAAAAGGGAAAGATGTAAATACACTTATATTCCCTGACCTGGCAGCAGCCGATTGTACATTCCGCATGATGCTTGAAATGGGTGTGAATGACTCTGTTGGTCCAATTCAAGTCGGTCTTAACAAGCCCATCCACTTCATTTCTGCAGACGCCGCAGTAGGAGACATTGTCAATCTTGCCACAATAGCAGCTCTTGATGCTATAGCAACAGAGCACAACTCAACCCGCTGATAAACAGCAACCATACTATACGATACCCCTTGGGAGGTCTAATCTTCCAAGGGGTAAAAAGTTAAATAAACATAAATAGGCTTTTGGTACATTGAATAGACCCAAAAGTGGACCAAAAATGCAGAAACTACCAGTTTCAACACAAAAAAGCCTGCACGCAGCACTTTTATAAAGTACTGATGTGCAAGCTTTTATCTTCCGAGCCGCGAGTGGGACTCGAACCCACGACCTTTTCGTTACGAATGAAATGCTCTACCAACTGAGCTATTGCGGCAAAAATTCTTATCTTACGGTCAGAATTGTGCTGCAAAGTTAGATAGTTTTTTTTGTTTCCACAATATGCCTATAAAATTTTTTACGTTGTCCGGCGATTTTACATCTGAAGATAAGTTTTTTTTCTTAATTTTGCAGAGATTTGTGTTCATGTGTGGTTTTGGAATTATAAGCACAGCACACATTTCACACTTATTAAGCTAATTGTCAATTAATTATGATAAAAATAACATTTCCTGACAGGTCAATCAGAGAATACGAAGCGGGTGTTACGCCACTGCAAATTGCAGAAAGTATCAGTCCACGACTTGCATCTGACATTTTAGCTGCTTCTGTCAATGGAGCAGAGTGGGACATCAGCCGACCAATCAATGAAGATGCTGAAATAAAGCTTTTCAAATGGGAGGATGAAGAAGGCAAGCATGCTTTCTGGCACTCGTCGGCTCACTTGTTGGCCGAAGCATTGCAGGAACTTTATCCCGGCATAAAATTCGGTATAGGCCCGGCCATAGAGAACGGTTTCTACTACGATATTGACCCGGGAGAACATAAGATTACGGATGCGGATTTTGCCAAAATAGAGAACAAGATGCTTGAACTCGCGCGCCGTAAAGAAAAAATAGTTCGCGCTGACATTTCTAAAGCGGATGCCCTTAAACTGTTCGGCGACCGTGGTGAGAAATATAAATGTGAGCTTATATCAGAACTCGAAGACGGACATATAACAACTTATACTCAAGGTTCATTCACTGACCTTTGTCGTGGCCCGCATATTGCAGAGACTTCGCCAATCAAGGCTGTCAAAGTAATGTCGCTTGCTGGAGCATATTGGAGAGGTGACGAAAAACGTGAACAACTTGTGCGTGTTTACGGAATAACATTCCCCAAAAAGAAGATGCTTGATGAATATCTCGCACTTCTTGAGGAAGCTAAGCGTCGTGACCACCGTAAGCTCGGCAAGGAAATGGAATTGTTCACATTTTCATCGACAGTAGGGCAGGGACTCCCACTTTGGTTACCAAAGGGAGCTGCATTGCGAGACCGCCTGGAGCAATTTCTTCGTAAGATACAAAAAGAATACGGCTATCTTCAGGTAATTACCCCTCACATCGGCAATAAACAGCTTTATGTGACATCGGGCCATTGGGCAAAATACGGAAAAGATTCATTCCAGCCCATTCATACTCCTGAAGAAGGCGAGGAATATATGCTGAAACCGATGAACTGTCCGCACCATTGCGAGATATATAAGGCTCAGCCCCGTAGCTACCGCGACCTACCGCTCAGACTTGCGGAATTCGGCACCGTATATCGCTATGAGCAGAGCGGTGAGCTTCATGGTCTGACCCGTGTACGCGGTTTTACTCAGGATGATGCACATATCTTCTGCGCCCCCACACAGA
>CAYVNJ010000052.1:0-12893 GCA_964452865.1 uncultured Sangeribacter sp.
CAATGTGTATGGAAGTCAACGTCTACTTTAAGAGCGGTTTTCAGTTTCGGCATCAAGGTGAAGATACGTGAAGGATTAACCAGACCGGCCATATCTTTCAGTGTAATCATCTTAGCACCGAGACGTTCCATCTCTTTTGCCTTCTCAACGAAGTATTCGTCGGTGAAGATTTTCTCGGGAGCTGCGGGCTCGCTTGAACCGCCGAAGAGTTTTGCAAAGAAACCTTTCTTCTTAGGAGCTACCGGAGCTTCTTCCTTGGGGTCTACAGTATAGCATACGGCTGCGTC
The DNA here is from genome assembly GCA_964452865.1 of uncultured Sangeribacter sp. Classification (GTDB taxonomy): domain Bacteria; phylum Bacteroidota; class Bacteroidia; order Bacteroidales; family Muribaculaceae; genus Lepagella. Next base: position 288 of record CAYVNJ010000052.1, read on the forward strand.
GGGAATACCGCCCAGCTTGTTAATCATAGCTATTGAGCCCTTGATATTATCAATGTCGTTCAGGGCGTCGAAAATACGCATCACGTTCAGACCGTTTGCAATTGCTTCTTTATAGAAACCTTCGAGCACATAGTCGGGATAAGGAACATATCCGAACAGGTTACGACCACGCGACAGAGCAGAAAGGAGTGAAATACCCTTCATAGCCTTTGAGCATGAACGAAGACGCTCCCAGGGGCTTTCGCCGAGGTAACGCATCACTGAGTCGGGCACTGCACCGCCCCATACTTCCATGATATAGAATTTGGCGTCGCGGTAGAGCGGAAGGAGTTTGTCAATGTTCTCCTGTTTGAGACGTGTTGCAAAAAGCGACTGCTGTCCGTCGCGCAATGTCAAGTCTCTGACTTTGAGTACTTTTGCCATGGTTAGACTTTTGTTTTATTTGAAATTAATTTGTTTTTATGTTTGTCGCGCTAAATTAGCGTATTTTTCGCTTACTTCAAAGAGTTTGAACCGATTATTGCTTCCGATTGAGAAAAACCGTTTCTTTCTTCATATTCATTTTTATTCGAATATGCCCTCTGTCTCTTCCTGTTCTTCCACCTCGGCCGGCTCATAGCCATAGGGCAGGCCATTGTCGCACGGGCTGAAATCGGCCGGGAATTCGAATTTGGCCGCCTGGTCGTATGGCAGTTTCGGGTCTGAATAGACTTTCTGCATATAGAGTCCGTAGATTGGCAATGCAGCACGCGCTCCCTGACCATAAGCCATAGAATTGAAATGTATATAGCGTTCATCGCCACCTACCCATACGCCGGTCACAAGGTCTGGGGTAAATCCAATGAACCATGTGTCGGAATTAGAGTTGGTTGTACCGGTCTTACCACCCATTTGTGCAGATATACCATAGCGTCCTCGAAGACTGGCACCCGTACCGCTGTCGACCACATTCAGCAAAATCGAGAGCATCTTGTAGTAAGCTGATTCATTGGTAACCTCGGTACGACGTGGAACAGCGGAATATATGACATTTCCTTTGTTATCCTCAATTCGGGTCACAAGTATCGGAGATACCCTAAGTCCTTTATTGGCAAATGTGGTATATGCACCCACCATATCGCGAACACATACATCGACAGTGCCAAGGCACAACGACATGTTGGGCTCTATGAGTCCGGTTATGCCGAACATTCTCATTTTATTGACAAGTTGCTGTGGCTGAAGTTCGTGCAGCAACCGGGCCGAAATCCAGTTGTTTGAATTAGTCAACGCCCACCGCAGGTCTACCATCTGACCTATTCTACCCGAACCTGTATTACGCGGAGCCCAGCCATTGTAGACCGGCTGTGCATTCAAAAGAGTCGAACATGGAGTAAAGTCCTGCTCCATTGCAAGCGTGTATAGAAACGGTTTGGCAGTAGAACCAATCTGGCGGATACCCTGCGAAACCATGTCATATTGAAAATAACTGAAATCAGGGCCTCCGACGTATGCTTTCACATAACCCATGCGTGCGTCCATACTCATCATACCGACACGTAGTATAGACTTCATATACATCAATGAGTCTCTCGGAGTCATAATCACAGTTTTATGTCCGGGCATCATGCGAGTCACAGTCTTACCATTCTCACGCACGGTTTTCTGCTCATATGTGAATAATGTCATCTCCTCAGGCTTGTCAAAAGTCTTCAATATCTCAGCCTCAGACCAACCGCCTTGCTTCAATGCGCGATAACGTTCAGTCTGACGTATGGCCTGATTGATGAGACGGGGAGCACCACCCGACGGCAATTCCGAAGCATTGGTAGTATACGGGCCATATTTTGAACCACGTTTTTCTGCATTGAAAGCATTTTGCAATGTGCTCATCTGCTGCCATACAGCCTGCTCGGCATAAGCCTGCATAGTAGTGTCGATAGTAGTATATATGCGCAGTCCGTCGGTATAAAGGTCATAGTGTGAACCGTCAGGTTTAGGATTTTTCAATATCCACCCGTACAATGGGTTCTCATCCCATTGGGTTGAATCTGTATTATACTGACCCATGGCCAACATGTAAGCCATGTTTGAACTATAGTCGGAGCGATTAGGCCGCACAGGCTTTTTCGCAGTCATCAGGCGGCGGATTTCTTCACGCACATAAGGTGCTTTACCTTCCTTGTGGTCCACCTTATGATAGTCAAGACCAAGAGGTAATGCCTTCAGACGCTCTGCCTCATCAGCGTCAAGAGAGCCATTCTTCACCATTTGGTCAAGAACGACATTACGGCGACCCAATGTACGCTCCGGTTGACGTATCGGATTGAAATAGCTCGGATTTTTAAGCATACCCACGAGCATGGCTGCCTCCTGAACCTCCAGTTTATCCGGCTCTTTCCCGAAATATACATTAGCTGCCGTCTTAATTCCCACAGCATTATTCAGAAAATCAAAACGATTGAGATACATATTGAGTATCTCTTTCTTAGTATATACACGCTCAAGCTTAATGGCTATCATCCATTCAATAGGCTTTTGTAAAGCCCTCTTGAATAATGATGTCGACGGCTTGGAATACAACTGTTTGGCGAGCTGCTGCGTAATTGTCGAGCCACCACCCGACGATTTATCGTTAAGCAGTAGAGTCTTGACAGCGGTACGCCCGAGAGCCATAAAGTCTATACCTGAATGGTTGGGAAAGCGGACATCCTCTGTCGCTATGAGAGCATCTATAACATGAGGTGATATGGCATCATAGTCCGAATACACTCGGTTGCCAGCACCATAATAATATCTTCCAAGTTCCGACTTACCGTCAGATGAATACAACACCGATGCAAGTTTGTCATGCGGGTCTTCAAGTTCTTCAATAGGTGGCATATAACCCACCACACCATTGTAAATAAGCAACAATAAGATAGCAATAAGAAATCCTACGCCTATAAAACTTCCCCAGAGAATACGGGTAATTTTAGTGACATTCCTATTATGCTGTTGCCCAGACCCTTCGCGGCGATTTTCCGTACTGAGGTCATAATCCGTATTATTGATTTTTTTTCGAATCATATTAAGACTGTGATACTGCCGTATGGCAATTCGATTGCAAATTTATGAAAAAAAACTGCATCATATATTTGAACTGCCGAATTTCTCTTTATAATCACGACTTTGCAACCAGTCATTGAGTATTATGACCGCTGCTGTCTTGTCAGCCAGAGGTTTGGACTGACGTTGCGAACGTTTCAGGCCTCCGGCTATCATATCGCGATGTGCTATAGCCGATGTGAACCTCTCATCTACAGTCACAATCGGTATGTCAGGAAATAAACCTGCAAGACGCTTCATAAAGGGCTTGATATAGGTCATACTTTCCGACAGTTCACCACGCAACGTCAGTGGTTGACCTACCAGTATCATCTCGACGCCATTAGCCAGGCAATAATCTTTAAGAAATTCAACCAATTTGTGTGTGGGTTGAGTGTCAAGTCCATTTGCCGATATATGAAGTGGGTCAGTCACGGCAATTCCACACCGCTTTCTACCATAATCTATTGCAAGTATTCTTCCCATTGGCTCTATGCATGAAACAGCGCCAAAATTAATAAATAGTTCTTCAGCAACAAAACAGCTGTATCGACACAAAAAAGGCCCGGTTTCACAATCGAGCCCTTTCATTGTATTCAGACGAATACATTATTAAACACAGTGCAAATACAATTATCGCCCCAAATTTAATAAAATTTTTCTTTCATCAACAATATTCACGCGAAATTTTTACCCTCAACGGCAATTTTAACATTTCACTGGTAGAAATACTTAATCCATAATTAGTAAATCATGATATTATAGACAAAGAACCATACTGTTTCAATAGATGTTTTTTTATATATCAACAAAACCTTTATACATATCATAATATGGACCGACATTACAATCCTGAACTTATGCAGATGGCCATTCGCCTTTCAGAAGAAAATATCAAGTCCGGAGGTGGACCTTTCGGGGCTGTAATAGCCCGTGGCGATGAAGTGATTGCTACGGGAGTTAATTCCGTAACACGGCTAAACGACCCTACCGCTCATGCTGAAGTTTCTGCAATAAGGGCTGCCTGTGCGACTTTAGGTTCATTCAAACTGCCCGGCTGCACAGTCTATTCAAGTTGCGAACCATGTCCGATGTGTCTGTCCGCTCTATATTGGGCAGGTGTGGCACGTATATATTATGGCAATACAAAAGAAGATGCTGAGCGGATAGATTTTTCAGACAAATTCATCTATGATGAACTTGCCCGTCCCACCTACTCGCGACACATACCCCAAATTCACGTCCAAGACAGCGGTTCACTACGTGCGTTTGAATTATGGGCATCGTCTGAAGACAAAACACCTTATTAGTCATACCTACTGATTTACAATACATTATAAGCAATAGCGAAATTCCTCAATAAAAATTGTGGAATTTTTTCTTTAATATTTTTGGAAGGGTCAGACCAAAGGTATAAATTTGCCGCAAATATATATAACCAACGTTATCATGAACCTCAACAATGCACATGCCGGCACTCTTGAGTCCGGCGATATTCTCATTCAGATTTTCCCTTCAGAGGGTAAAGGTCTTGACATCGAACTGGACAGTACTGTCGAATATCAATTCGGCGCTCAAATCAAAAAAGTCATTGCTGACACAGCTAAGGAACTTGGCATCGAAGATGCCCGCATTAAAGCCACCGACAAAGGAGCTCTCGATTGCACTATACGTGCCCGAATGACTGCTGCCGTAGTACGTGCCACCGGCAAAGACGTATGGGAAGATTAATTACCCGTACACCACATTTCCATACATTACAAAAATCATAACACACCAATCATACCATGCAACGACTCAGAAGAACGATGATGTTCGTGCCCGGAAATAATCCATCTATGATGGCCGACGCACACATCTACGGGCCGGATTCAATCATGCTTGACCTTGAGGATTCGGTCACTATGGCTGAAAAAGATGCAGCCCGACTGCTCGTTTATAATGCTCTGAAAACAATTGACTACGGCGATACCGAAATGGTTGTGCGCATAAATCCGCTCAATACACCTTATGGTAAAAAAGACATTGAAGCTGTCGTAAAAGCCGGAGTCGACGTAATACGTATGCCAAAAACTGAAACAGCCGATGAGGTTCGTGAGGTCGAGGCTGAAATACTTCGTGTGGAAGAAAATCTCGGATGCGTCGGCCGCACACAGATAATGGCGGCTATCGAGAGCGCTCTCGGTATAGTGAATGCATATGACATCGCTGTAGCGTCTCCCCGGATGATGGGCATCGCCCTCGGTGCGGAAGACTATTGTGCCAATCTGAAAACACAGCGTAGCCAGAACGGCGACGAACTGCGCCTTGCCCGTGAAACAATCGTTGTCGCAGCCCGCGCCGCAGGCATAGACGCCCTTGACACGGTCTATTCCAATCTCAACGATATGGAGACATTCCGTCGTGAGGTCGAATTCATCAAAACTCTCGGTTTCGACGGCAAGTCTGTTATCAATCCACGTCAGATTCCGGTTGTGAACGAAGTATTCGCACCGTCCGAAAAAGCCATAGAAAAAGCCCGTGCAATCATAGCCGCTATTAAGGAAGCGGAAAAGAAAGGCTCGGGTGTCATTGCCGTAAACGGTAAAATGGTAGACCGCCCGGTAGTAATCCGTGCAGAACGTACAATTGAACTCGCAATTGCCTCAGGCATTTTATCAAAGGATGATATTTAACCATGAACTCACTCAAAGATAGAAAAGCCTCCATTGAAGCCGAGGCAAAGAAGCTCGACAAATCTGTCTACAACAGTGCCGACATAAGCAAAAAAGAAACATTCCGCCGCGACCTGCAGGCTGAAAGTCCCAAACTCGTAACTTTGGAAGAGGCAATCCGCCTTTCTGGTCTTAAAGACGGAATGACCGTTTCATTCCACCACCACTTCCGTGCCGGCGACAAGGTTGTCAACCTCGTCATGGACAAACTGGCTGAAATGGGCTTTAAGAACCTTCACCTTGCAGCCTCAAGCCTTTCTGATGTACACGAACCTCTTATCCGCCACATCGAATCGGGTGTAATCACCAAAATTTCAACATCAGGCCTCCGTGGAGAACTTGCACGCCGCATCTCGCACGGTCTTATGGAAAACCCGGTTATTTTCCGTTCGCACGGTGGTCGTGGAGAAGCCATCGCAAATGGCGACCTTCATATCGACGTAGCATTCCTCGGAGCTTCATCTTCTGACCCTCTGGGTAACGCATGCGGATATTCACGTTCAGAAAATGCTAAATCAATTTGTGGCTCATTAGGCTATGCCATTCCTGATGCAGTCTATGCCGACAAGACTGTAATCCTTACGGATGACCTTGTAGCATATCCCAATACGCCCAACTCAATTTCAGAACACAATGTCGATTATGTTGTAGAAGTTGAATCAGTAGGTGATTCATCAAAAATATCTTCGGGAGCTATCCGTGATTCCAAGAATCCCCGCGATATCCTATTGGCACAAAAAGCAGCAAAGGTTATTCTTGACAGCGGATATTTCCGACCCGGTTTCTCAATTCAGACCGGTACAGGCGGTGCGTCATTAGCTGCCGTGAAGTATCTGCGTGAAGCAATGATAGAACAGGATGTAAAGGCATCGTTCGCATTAGGTGGTATCACCGCCCACATGGTCAAACTTCATGAAGAAGGACTTATCGAACGCCTGATTGACGTACAATCGTTCGACAAGGTTGCAGCCGAGTCGCTCAAAAACGACCCCATGCACAAGGAAGTGGCTGCCTACGAATACGCAGCCGACGGAGAACAAGGCTCAGCGGTTCACTACCTCGATATCGTAATTCTTTCTGCACTTGAGACAGACATCAACTTCAACGTCAATGTCCTTGTAGGTTCAGACGGTATTATCCGTGGTGCTATCGGCGGTCATCCTGACACTGCTGCCGACTCGGCGCTTTCAATTATCGTTTGCCCATTGCTACGTGGACGCATACCCTGTGTTGTTGACGAAGTAACTACTCTTATTACTCCGGGCTGGTCGGTAGATGTCATCGTCACCGAATATGGTACGGCGGTCAATCCCCGTCGTGAAGACCTGCGCAAACGCCTTGAAGAAGCCGGGCACAAACTCGTCACGATGGAATACCTACGCGACAAAGCACTGTCAATCATTGGTACACCCGACCCTATACCTTTCGGCAACAAGACTGTCGGAGTTGTCATGAACCGCAATGGCTCAGTACAGGATGTCATCATGAATGTAGAAGAGCGTGACTGACCGAATGGCTGCCACAGATACTGTTAAAGACATTGATACAGTCGTCACACTTGCCGACATTCTGGAAGCAAGAGACAGACGGTCGAGGATACAGACCCGGTTTCGGAGTCTGTATCCCGACTGTACACTTATTTGTGTCACAATAGTATCACCTGGCAAGGTCAAGCTCTCTCACCAATCAATAGTTGCAGCTCACGCTTCGCATCAGGCTGTTGTCAATACATTCGGCGAATATATCGAATACGACAACGAAGTTTTTCCGGCCACAGGCTATGAATCGTTTTATATGATAAAACTCCCCCCTGACGAAGTGAAACGCATGGCTGTAGAGATAGAAGACACTCATCCGCTCGGACGTCTTTTCGACATAGACGTGTTCGGAAGCAAAGATGCTCCAATTTCTCGTACAGAGATAGGAGCTAATCCACGCACGTGTCTACTCTGCGAGCTCCCTGCACGGGTATGTATGCGGGCTGCATCACATACATACGACGAAATTCTCGAACATATTGCCTCAATGGTTGCCCGTTATGAACAATCCTGCTGAACTCAGAGAAATACCTCTTGATTCGCTCTACTTCAAGAAAAAAGCAGCAAATTTTCTTGAGGCAAACGGACTGACCATGCCTTCGACGCTTGAATTCATGGCCGCCCTTGTCGACGATGAAGAAAGAATTCTCGCCACGGCCGCTTTGGAGAATAATATAATAAAATGTGTGGCAGTTAGCCCCACACTTCAAGGTGAGGATGCTGCCGCCAGAGTTGTCAGTCACATTGTCAATAAGGCTCTCGACCAAGGAGCGGACAATTTGTTTGTTTTCACCAAACCACAATATGAAGATATATTTGCTTCACTCGGTTTCAAGACGACTGCCCATGCAGACGATGCAGTACTGCTTCAAAGCAACCCTCGCTCACTCACTAAATTTACAGACAGTCTCAGAAAAAAACGGCGTAGCGGTATCAACGGAGCTATAGTCATGCACGCCAATCCTCCTACACGAGGGCATAAATATCTGATTGACTGTGCAAGAAAGGAATGCGAACATCTCTATGTCATTCTGCTCGAAGACAATCCTTCTACATTCATTTCCATAGACGAACGAGCCAAAACACTCTCCGACATAATACTTCATACTTCAGATGTGACCATTCTTTCGGGCGGAGACTACACGATTTCATCTGCTACATTTCCAGATTATTTCATAAAAACCGTCGGGGAGCGTACACGGGCCTACGCTCAAATCGACGCAGAAATATTTGCGCGCCATATAGCGCCGGCACTCGGAGTAACCAAAAGATTTTTAGGCACAGAACCCACTGATAGTCTGACGTCAATCTATAATGACATATTATCATCTGTCCTGCCGGCACACGGAATTGAAGTCGGAATATATGAAAGGATGCGTACTGATGATACTCATCCTGTATCAGCATCTTCACTAAGAAAACATCTCGACAACGGGAATGTCAGAGCTGCTCTAAATCTGACTGTCCCCGAAGGAATACCCTCGCTTCTGGCTTCACTTGCATGCAAGGCATTGAGAAGCGAGCTTAACTTAAGCCCGAAACCCGGACTTGTAGACAGAAACAACTCCGGAGCGCATACCGACATGGACTACTATATGATGCTCCGCTCCATAAAATCTCTTCATGAAGGATTTACCCGTATAGCATCAATAGCACTATCAGGCAGTCTTCCATCTGCTTCTGATTTACAAAAAGCAGGTATTGCAGCGGAAAACATGATGAATGAGGCAACTGGAGGAATCAACACCCACAGGGGCGCAATATTTTCTCTGGGACTGACGATTGCAGCTGCAGCTCATCTATATGCAGCAGGCATAGATATCACTCCTGAACGTATGTCTGATATTATATCACGAATTGCAGGAGGAATAACCACCCCTGCGACTGAATCCTCACACGGGGCAAAAGCATCTGCCGGATATGGAATATGCAATGCCCGCTCTATGGCTTTGAGCGGCTACAGCGTAGTCTACACACAATGGCTACCTTACCTACGTTCTCTTCGCGAAGAAAAAACGGAAGAAGAAGCCCAAGCCATGACATTACTAAAAATAATGACGCAGATTGATGACACTAACATATACCACCGTGGTGGCGCTGAGGGTGCTGACTATGTAAGAAAAACCAGTACTGATATTCTTAATAATTTCAGCATGCAACGTATGGCGCAATTTGACACAGACCTTACTGTGAGAAATCTGTCTCCCGGAGGGAGTGCCGATATGCTTGCGCTGACACTACTTAACGACTTTCTGATTAAAAACAACTAATATAATTCTAAAATCTAAACTACTGCAACCACTTATGGTAGAACTTATCAAAGAGGGTGTTTATCTCCTCGACGGCGAGAAAATCGCTACCTCAAAAGAGAATCTGCCCGCAGCCGACGAAGCCCGCGAACAGACTATTACCTACCAGATTCTCCGTGCCCATGACGTTGACGGCTCGAAGGGAAAGAAAATGCGTATTAAATTCGATGCCATGATGTCGCACGACATCACCTACGTCGGTATCATCCAGACAGCACGCGCATCTGGTCTGAAGAAATTCCCCATCCCCTACGCCATGACCAACTGCCACAACTCCCTTTGCGCAGTAGGCGGTACAATCAACGAAGACGACCACGTGTTCGGTCTTTCTGCTGCGAAAAAATACGGTGGCATCTACGTTCCGGCTAACCAAGCTGTAATCCACCAGTATGCACGCGAGGCAATGGTGAAATGCGGCAACATGATTCTGGGTTCTGACAGCCACACACGCTACGGCTCACTTGGCAATATGGGTGTAGGCGAAGGCGGCGGCGAGCTGGTTAAACAGCTGCTCGAAAACACTTGGGACATCAATGCTCCTGAAGTCGTTCTCGTATGGCTCGAAGGTGCACCACGCAAGGGTATCGGTCCGCACGACGTGGCTATCTCGCTTGTAAAAGCCGTATTCGACAACGGTTTTGTCAAGAACAAAGTACTCGAATTCGCAGGTCCGGGCGTAAAAAACTTGCCTATCGACTTCCGCAACGGTATCGACATCATGACCACAGAGACCACATGTCTCAGTTCAATATGGGTAACTGACGATGAAGTAAAGCATCACTATGAGCTTCACGGACGTCCTGAAGACTACAAAGAATTGCGTCCCGGCAAAGTGGCATACTACGACGGCATGATTAAAATCGACCTCTCGAAACAGGAGGCTATGATAGCACTGCCATTCCACCCCTCAAACGCCTACACTATCCACGAACTGCAGGCTGACCCTGAACGCATCATGCGCGAAGTCCAGGCTGACGCAGAAAAACGTTTTGGCGAAAAGGTGGAAATAGACCTCGTATCTAAAGTAAAAGACGGCAAAGTAATGGCCGACCAGGCAATCATTGCCGGCTGCTCAGGCGGTACATACGACAACCTCAGCGAAGCTGCCGCTATCATGAAGGGCAAATCAGTCGGCAACGACTACTTCACCGTATCAGCTTACCCGCAGTCAGTACCCGTATACATGGCTACCACTCGTTCAGGCATAGCTGAAGAGCTTCTTGAAGCAGGTGTAGTCATCAAACCGGCATTCTGCGGCCCATGCTTCGGCGCAGGCGACGTTCCGGCAAACAATGGTCTGTCAATCCGTCATACCACACGTAACTTCCCCAACCGCGAAGGTTCTAAACCCGGTCAGGGTCAGCTTTCGCTTGTTGCTCTGATGGATGCCCGTTCTATTGCTGCTACAGCAGCCAACGGTGGTGTAATCACAGCTGCAACTGATGTTGACTACGAAAACGAACACGTTCCCTACGACTACGATGCCAAGATTTACGAACGCCGCGTCTACAACGGTTTCGGTCGCGAAGACCTCGCTCAGGAACTGAAATACGGTCCCAATATCAAAGACTGGCCCAAGATGTATCCCATGCAGGAGAACATGCTGCTCGAACTCGCAGCTGTTATCCATGACCCTGTCACTACTACTGACGAACTCATCCCGTCAGGCGAGACATCAAGCTACCGTTCTAACCCGCTCAAGCTGTCAGAATTTGCTCTGTCACGCCGTGTACCTGAATACGTAGGCACTTCAAAATGTATCCAGAAAGAAGACCTTGAACGTCGCGAGGGTAAATGCCCTGCATCAATCGAGGCAGTTCTTGCACAAGTAGGTGCCAAAGCGGCCGACACTTCTCTTGGCTCATGTGTATTCGCCAATCGTCCCGGCGACGGCTCAGCACGTGAACAGGCTGCAAGCTGTCAGAAAGTACTTGGTGGTGATGCCAACATCTGCTACGAATACGCCACAAAACGCTATCGCTCTAATTGTATCAACTGGGGCATCGTACCTTTCACTATTGATGCCGACACCAAGTTCGACTACAACGTTGGCGACTACGTATTCATCCCCGGCATACGCAAGGCAATCCTTGACGGTAAAGAAGAAATCATGGCTAAGGTTGTGACAAAAGACGGTATGAAGGACATCAAGCTCAACTTCACCAACCTCACACCTACCGAACGCCAGATTTTGGCCGACGGCTGTCTGATGAACTACTACGCAAACCAAAACAAATAATCAATATATCCTCAACACAATCAGATGAAAAAGATTGAAATGACCACCCCGCTCGTCGAAATGGACGGCGACGAGATGACCCGCATTCTCTGGAAAATGATTAAGGATGAACTCATCCTTCCTTTCGTAGACCTTAAAACCGAGTACTACGACCTCGGCCTGAAGCACCGCGACGAAACAGAGGACAAAGTGACTGTAGAAGCTGCTGAGGCTACAAAGAAGTATGGTGTTGCAGTGAAATGTGCCACCATTACTCCCAACGCACAGCGCATGACAGAATACGACCTCCACAGCATGTGGAAGAGCCCCAACGGCACAATCCGTTCAATCCTCGACGGCACCGTATTCCGTACACCTATCACTATCCCCTCAATCAAACCGGCTGTAAAGAACTGGAAAAAGCCTATTACAATCGCCCGTCATGCATACGGCGACGTTTATAAAAACGTTGAAATCCGGGTTGCTGAGGAAGGTACAGCCAAACTCGTCTTCAATGGCAAAAACGGTCAGAACGAAGAGGTAGTTATCCACGAATTCAAAGGCCCGGGCGTACTTCAGGGCATGCACAACACCGACAAGAGTATCCGCTCTTTCGCCAACTCATGCTTCAAGTTCGCTATCGACACCAAGCAGGATGTATGGTTCTCAACAAAAGACACCATCTCTAAGAAATACGATGCACAGTTCAAAGAAATCTTCGAAGAAGAATTCGAAAAATACAAATCAGACTTCGAACGCCT
>CAYVNJ010000053.1:0-12531 GCA_964452865.1 uncultured Sangeribacter sp.
CAAGAATAAGCTCTCAGATTGATGACTTTTCCAATTCGTCCATCATAAGTGTTATGTCAAGAGGCATGACACCTTTAGAGCGCAACATAGGTATGTCATCATTGAAGCCTTTACGGAATTTTTCGGTAGATGTCATCGAAACAGATGATTTATAGTGTCTTAAAGCCTCTCCGAAACGCCCTGTAATGAAATAAAGGTGCGCTGCATTAAGGTAGTCGGAAGAAGATGGATTGTCTTCCAATACTTTCTGATAGAAGCCTTGAGATTTGTCATAATTTCCAGCCAACATCTCGCACCAGGCCAACGGACGTAATGCACGCAGCCCGGTTTTGTCGAGGTAATGGGCTTTGTAGTACATTGTCAAAGCCTCGTCAATCCGGTTCAACTCAAGCATACAGTGGCCGGCATTAAGAAGAACCTTTATGTTCTCAGAATCATAGGCCAGTAGTTTCGAGTAGTATTCAGCAGCTTTTTCTGAATCGTTAAGATTTTTATAGCATACAGCCATTCTCCGCAGCAACCATGCGTTGTCGGGATTAATAAGTTCGGCATGGCTATATTGCTCTAATGCTTCAGCATATCGGCCGAGAAGCTGAAATGAATATCCGCATTTCTGAGAAATCACAGCCGAGGTTTCTCCCAAATCTTCAAGTCGGAGGTAAAGGTCGGCCGCTTCTGTATAATATCCCCGCTCAAAGTAGAACTCTGCTTGAAAACGTATATTGTCGGTGTCGGCCAAATGCTCGCCTATCACGTGTAAAGAATCTGTGTTTAACGGCTTTGCAAAGGGGTCGTAAAAGTCTCCGCGCCTGATATAACCGCGGTAGAAACGATACAGGTCTCTCACATAAAATGTGATTGCATCTTTAACAGAGGGTTCAAGAAGTACATCGATAGATGTTTTACGGTCTTCGTCAATAGCTGCCAACTGAGAATTCATTTGCGATGTCATCATGTCACGTTGGGCTGACGGCATATTGATTAATCCGAATGCCAGAGCATACTTATCTGAATCGCAGGCTCGGAATATAGATGAATTCAACAAACGCACAAGTGGAAGAAATTCATACGCTCTCAAAGATGCAAGGTCGGAACGCTGGATATCAAAAGGAATGAACCAGTGTGCGGCAGAAGAGAAGAAAGGATGAGATTTAAGAGAAGCAAAGGGAATCATCATCAGGTCGCCATTCTCTTGCTGCATGTCGTTGAACTCCTTGAGGCGGTCGGCTAAGCCGCTTTTTTCAATCATATCCTCCCACTGCGGATTTACTTCCGGTTCCGCAGCTTCGGTGTTGTTCATTTCGCCGAGACGTTTCATTATCTCAGGTTGAAGCTTCATTATTTCCGGAAGAATTTCGGACTTAAATTTCGAATTAAGCCTATCATTGTCTCTTGCGAATAGCATGGCCGTTGTAACCATTTTTGCTTCCGCGATAAATTCAGCGTCCAGCGAGAGAATATTCAGACGGGTTGTCAGTTCGGAATGTGCCGCAACACTGACAGGATGACATGCCAAAGTCAGTATTAGCGCTACGAGCGCGCGTGCTGATACTCTGTCTGAATCCGATTCGTGGTATATCCGACAGAGCAACATAGATTTCTCAGGGTCATATTCCTGTAATAGAGCCAGTGTCAAGGCTGCAAGAGTGATAAGCTTGATTTCCGGCATATTAGAGTCGCGTGCGAATATTTCCGAGTAAAGTAGTTCTACATCTTCTGAAGAAAGGTCAGGCGATGTCCATACGGTCGTGAAAAGATTGTCGATAGCCGATTCATAAGCGGAAAGCATTTGCAAACCTTCCGGGGAATCGGCAAGAGAGAAATCCACATTGTCCTGACAGTTGATAGCGTCTTCAATAGCTTTACCGACGGTCATTCCGTTGGCTTTTAACCGTCTGGCTACTGCATAGTATTCACGAGGGTCAGATTTGACAAGTTCAAGTCGTTCGAGACGATTGCATAGGTTCAGCAAATCGGATTTAACGGAGTCGTACATCTGATGTCGACCAGCATCAGGAATGTCAGATATGAAAAGATTAACCAATGCACTGTATGTCCTGTCTATAGTTTCGAGGCGTCCGGCGGCTTCCCAATCGGAAGAAGCGTGCTTGCGCATTGCATCTATGGCAGAAAAAATTTTACCTTTTATAATTAGAGAACGTATGTTATCGAAAGAATTCATCGGGTTTCAAGTGTTATATATTCAGAAACGTAGGTTTTATTATTAATAACAAATATCGAGCCAAGTTTAACAATTTTTAGTTAATTTTGTAAGTCTAAAACAGAAACAAATAAAGAAAAAATGGTAATTCAAAGATGGCAAAGCGTGCTGCTTCTCGTTGCAGCTGCAGTTATGACGGTTTTTACGTTCTCCTCCTTGGGGCAGGTACAAGGAGCTGACTTCACGTACAACATGCGTACACTCGGATTATATATAGAAGGAGAACCTGTTCAGGGTGCTCCTTCCGGACTATTTATTCATACATGGTATTTCTTTGCACTGTCATTGCTTTCGGCAATAGTTGCTCTGCTCAGTATTTTTATGTTTAAGAACACCGGGCTGCAGAAGCGTCTATGTCTGATAAACATATTGTTTATGGTTGCCCTTTATGCAATAGGTGCAGTGATTGGGTATACCGCTATTCCTGACAGTACAATAGGTTGGTCGACCGCTGTAATATGTCCGCTGCTGGGAATAATCTCTACAATTATGGCATACAATCGCATATCTTCTGATGTCAGAAAGATACGGAGTGCCGATAGAATACGCTAATATGCAGACCCTTCAAGAAAATCCAGAAATGCTTTTTGAAGCAAGTTGGGAGGTATGTAACAAAATAGGAGGTATATACACCGTACTTTCCACAAAGGCGAATGTTCTGGCGGAAAAATATGGCGATAAACTTGTATTTATAGGACCGGACTTTGGAGATTCCTCTACATCGAGCCAATATTTTGCTGAAGCACAGGATGATGAGCCGCTGAACCTGCTGTGTCATCGCCTCCAGCTTCCTTATGGTATTCATGCCCGGGCAGGCCGTTGGCGTATTCCTGGCGAACCGCAGGTCGTTCTCGTAAGCTTTGACGGAGTATATCCGGAAATCAATACCATATTCGGTCGCATCTGGGAACAATTTAAGGTGAATTCGCTTCATGCGTATGGAGACTATAATGAAGGGTGTGCATTCGGTATTGCGGTTGCATATACCATATCTGCTCTTGCGAAGGTATTGGGGCAGAATTCCCGCAACATAATCGCACATTTCAATGAATGGACAACAGGTATGGGTCTGTTGATGTTGCGCAGTATATCTCCGGAAATAGCTTCATTATTCACTACTCATGCCACAAGTATTGGACGCAGTATATGCGGAAACGGTAAGCCTTTGTACGACTACATGTCGGGTTATAATGGAGACCAAATGGCTTTTGAACTGAACATGGAGGCCAAACATTCTCTGGAGAAGACTGCCGCATGGCAAGCGGACTGTTTTACGACAGTGAGTGATGTTACTGCTGCCGAATGCCGTCAGTTGCTCGACATAGTACCGCAGGTAGTGACACCTAACGGTTTTGACAGTTCTTTTATTCCGGAGGCTTCTGACTACAAGCAGTTGCGAATATCTTCGCGCAGGCGGATTTTAACTATAGCTTCAGAAAAGTATGAAAGGGAATTTCGCGATAAGGAGACTTTTATACTTGCAACCTCCGGCCGGAATGAATTTCGCAATAAAGGGCTTGACATGTTTCTCGATGCGCTTGCCCGGATTGACGGCCAGGAACTTGGCGGAAAAGAAATTCTTGCGTGTATATTTGTTCCGGGATGGACAAGTTGTGTCAATACTGCCACTGCAAACGATACGTTTTTCACTACTCACCGTTTGCATAACGAAGACACAGACCAGTTGTTTATCAAAACAAAAGAAACAGTACTAAGTCTTGGAAAGAAATCTAAGGTGTCTATAATGTTTGTGCCATGCTATCTGGACGGTAAGGACGGAGTCCTTGATATTTCGTATTATGATATGTTGCCTGCAATAGATGCAACTGTTTTCGCATCTTATTATGAACCATGGGGTTATACCCCGCTGGAAAGTGTGGCATTTCATGTTCCGACTATCACCACTGATAAAGCCGGCTTTGGCCAGTGGGCACTTGAACAAGGTAGAGGTACTATTTCTGCAGGAGGAGTTGAAGTTGTTGAGCGCACAGACTCTAATTACTGGCAGTCAGTCGAAAAGATTGTTTCAACCGTTGCGTATTTATGCTCTCTTTCACCGACAAAAATTGCCGGAATAAGAAAAAAAGCTCACAATACATCCAACATGGCCGAGTGGAAAACGTTTATATATAGGTATTACGAAGCTTTCGAAGTTGCGTTTCGCCGGAGGAACGCGCGAATGAACCGTGATTGAAAGCCTCAACCCAATAATTACTATTAGAAAAAACACGATAAAATGAAACTACAGGTAAGTCATTCAAATCAACCGGTGTGGCGCACGATGACAGTTCGCGCAGAATTACCGGAGGCATTGAAGCCACTTGAAGAACTGTCGAAAAATTTATGGTGGGTATGGAATAGTGAAGGGAAATCGCTTTTCCGTGACATAGACCATGATTTATGGAGGTCAACGGGTGAGAACCCGGTCATGATGTTGCAACGTCTGTCGTATGCACGCTTTCAGGAAATCATATCGGACGCGCGGATGATGGAGCGCATTCACAGTGTATATGCCCAGTTCAGGGCTTATATGGATGTGCCGATGCGCAGAGATATACCATCCGTGTCATATTTCTCTATGGAATACGGTATTTGCAACTGTTTGAAAATTTACTCCGGAGGTCTTGGAGTTCTTGCAGGCGACTATATCAAGCAAGCCAGCGATAGTTGTGTCGATAT
The DNA here is from genome assembly GCA_964452865.1 of uncultured Sangeribacter sp. Taxonomy (GTDB): domain Bacteria; phylum Bacteroidota; class Bacteroidia; order Bacteroidales; family Muribaculaceae; genus Lepagella. The sequence goes on from CAYVNJ010000053.1 coordinate 4,901, forward strand.
GACGGCTGTCGGCTTTCTATACAGATACGGCTATTTTACACAAACACTTTCTCTCGACGGCCAGCAGATAGCAAACTACGAACCGCAGAATTTCGAGCAGTTGCCTATAGAGCCGGTTCTTGACGAAAACGGCCAGCCTATGGTACTGGAAGTGCCGTATCCGGGTCGCATAGTATATGCACACGTATGGAGAGTCAACGTGGGTCGAATGAAGTTGTATCTGCTTGATACTGATTTTGATAAAAATTCCGAGTTTGACCGCCAGATTACTCATAAACTATATGGCGGAGACCTGGAGAACCGTCTCAAACAAGAATATTTACTTGGTATCGGAGGCATCCTTATGCTCAACAAATTAGGAATTAAGTCCGATATTTACCATGCAAACGAGGGTCATGCCGCATTGCTCAATCTGCAACGACTGACGGACTACATAGAAAAAGACCACCTGTCTTTCAATGTTGCACTTGAATTAGTCAGGGCATCATCATTGTATACCGTCCATACTCCTGTACCGGCCGGTCATGACTACTTCGACGAAGGCTTGTTCCATAAGTATCTTAATGAATATCCTGCCCGTTTAGGCATTTCTTGGGAAGACTTGATGAATATGGGCCGTGAAAATCCTGGGACTCAGGAACGTTTCTCCATGAGTGTATTCGCACTCAACACCTGCCAGGAAGCTAACGGAGTAAGTTGGTTGCACGGTGAGGTGTCTAAAAAAATGTTTGCTGGTGTATGGAAAGGTTACAGTGCGGAAGAATCGCATGTCGGTTATGTCACCAACGGCGTTCACATGCCTACCTGGGCTGCTTCCGAGTGGAAAGCCTTCTACGCCGACCATCTGGGCAGGGAGGTATTCAGTCATCAAGATGACCCGAAATATTGGGAGCCGATTTTCAAAGTCTCTGACGAAGCAATATGGGACATGCGTATGACTATGAAGAACAAATTCATAGATTTTGTCAAACGCGACTTCAAAGAGAAATGGCTGAAAAATCAAGGTGACCCATCTGCCGTAATGAAGATAGTTGATAAAATCAATCCGAATGCTCTGATAATCGGTTTCGCACGTCGTTTCGCTACATATAAGCGTGCGCATTTGCTCTTTACCGACCTTGACCGTCTTGCCAAGATTGTCAATAATGACCAGTTCCCGGTTCAGTTCGTCTTTTCCGGCAAAGCGCACCCCGCTGACGGTGCCGGACAGGGACTGATTAAACGGATTATGGAGATTTCGCGTATGCCGCAGTTCCTCGGAAAAATAATCTTCCTCGAAGATTATAATATGATTGTGGCAAAACGACTTGTCACTGGTGTTGATATATGGCTTAATACTCCAACGCGTCCTCTTGAAGCATCGGGAACTTCCGGAGAGAAAGCCGAGATGAACGGTGTGTTGAATTTCTCTGTTCTTGACGGCTGGTGGTATGAAGGGTACCGCTTTGACGAGAAAGGCGGCTGGGCGCTGACCGACAAGCGAACGTTTACTGACCAGAGCCAGCAAGATAAACTTGATGCGGCCACAATCTATTCAATGCTTGAGAATGAAATAATACCGCTTTATTTCGAGAAAAATTCAAAAGGTTATTCACCCAAGTGGATAGAGTATATAAAGAATTCTATCGGCCATATTGCACCTCATTTCACTATGAAGCGCCAGCTGGATGACTATATCAGTCGTTTCTATGAACCCGAGGCAAAACGTTCTAAGGAACTTATGGCAGATAATTTCGCGTTAGCTCGCCAGATTGTGGAATGGAAAGAAAATGTGGCTTCGAAATGGGATGAAATCCAGGTGGTATCCGCAGATATTTCCGATAGTTCTTTGCCTGGAGGGGCATCGCAGGCCGGTGATTCGATAAGCGTACGTTGCACACTTGAAACAAAGGGCCTTGGTGACTCCGTAGGTGTTGAACTCGTAAGTTTCAAGGATGAAGACGGTGAGAGTCAGTTTGATGGAGCGCGTCAGCTTAAGATTGTAGAGAGGGATGGTGACCGTCTGACCTATGCACTGAGTGAAAAACTTACAGAACCCGGAATGTACCGCTACGCGTTGAGGATGTATCCGAACAATCCACTTCTTCCACACAGACAGGACTTTGCCTACGTACGTTGGTTTTGATAAGAATGAATAATCTGAATAAAAACCGTCGAATATTTTAATTATCGACGGTTTTTTTATATCTTCGTAAACCTAAAGGGTATGTAAAAGCGTTACATATATAAAGAACATCAACAACAATTAAAAATATACTGTTTATGAAACCACTACACGTAATTTGCGCAGTATTAGGCGGTGCTATAGCCGGAGCGGCTGTGGGCCTTTTGTTTGCGCCTGAAAAAGGAGAATCAACACGTAATAAAATCTGCAAACTTCTTCAGGAAAATGGTATCCGTCTGAAGAAAAACAAGATGGAAGAACTTGTAGACGATATTGAAAAAGAAATAGAAAAGCACGTATAATCTGAAAATACACAATATGAAATCATTAAATATCCTTTATGCATTCCTTGGCGGAGCTATCGTAGGATGCTCTGCAGCATTATTGTTCGCTCCTGAAAAAGGAGAGGACTTCCGCGCCAACATAGTAAAAATCCTGAAAAGACGAGGTGTCAAGATGAACGACGCTGAAGTTGATGCGCTTGTGGCAGAACTTTCAGGAGCTATCGACGAATAATATAAGGAAAAAGCCGTCCTCCGATGGCTTACCGGCCATGTACGGGCGCAAGAGATGAACCGCATATCAGTGCAGTAAGCCTCTTGCGCCCGCGCTTGGTAGACTCGAACTCTCATAAAACAACTTATCAGACATGAACAAAGAAGAAATAACCAGTTCGATAAAAGAGAGTGTGGAACTCGGCCGCAGGTATCTTCATCTGGAAGTTGACTACCTTAAACTCACCTTTTCTGAAAAAGTCACGTTGATACTCAGTGGTCTTGGACTTGGACTAATAGTATGCATGCTCATATTGTTTACCATTCTCATGGCTTCTATGGCTTTGGCTGTTACTCTGAAAGGATTTTTGCCGGCATGGCTTGCATATCTGTGTGTCGGGGGAGTATTTATACTTCTTGCCGCCATATTGTTCCTTCTGAGAAAACAGTTGCTTATAAATCCGATTTCTAAGTTTCTTACGCGTATTATATTGGACGACAAAATAAAGCATAATGAATAAAGACACCAAAATACCGGTTGTGACTGAAAAAGAAGATAAAATTTTCAGAGGATATTCTATTGACGAATTAAAATATCAGAGAGCTTTTGTGCTGTTGCAGCGAGAATTTACCCAAGCCAAGCTTATGGGCATAATGCATAAATTTACTGATAAGAATTCGTCAGTTTATCGTGCGCCAGTCAGCAAACAGTCGTCGTTCGCATCGTCCGGCAATATCCTCGGACGTATTTTCAAAGGCCTGGACTATCTTGATTATGCCATGCTTGGTCTGTCGGCATTCAATACCGGGAAAAAAATCTTTTCTTTTTTTCGCCGACGTAAATAAACCTAATTACTCAGTATCAATCATCAGTTAGAATTTACTATACACCACATAACTTTCTATGACGGATTATTCAGAAGTTAGAATAGACATTACTCCATGTGAGGAAGCCGCCACTGACCTTATGGCTGCTTTTCTTGCAGAAATAGGTTATGAATCTTTTGTTCCTGACGAAAACGGACTTACCGCTTATATCCCGGAGGATAGTTTCAATCAAGATACCCTCGACGAAGTATTGAGTACTTTTCCTATGGAAGCCGCTCTTCAATCAAGCGTCAAGACTGTAGAAGGCCAGGATTGGAACGAAGAATGGGAGAAACATTACTTTCAGCCGATTGTCATAGGCGGCGAATGTGTTGTTTGTAGTTCTTTCCACACCGATGTACCGGATGCCCGTTATAAAATTATCATAGACCCACGAATGGCTTTCGGCACAGGTCATCATGCCACAACATCGCAGATTATCCGTTTACTTCTCGAATTAAATATCGGAAATAAGAGCGTGATTGATATGGGAACCGGTACGGGTATTCTGGCTATATTGTGCAGCATGCTCGGAGCTAAATCCTGCGTGGGTATTGAAATAGACCCTTTTGCTGCAGAAAATGCACGTGACAATGTATCACTTAACAATGCTTCGGTGGAAGTTCTTACGGGAGATGCATCAAAGCTTACAGGATTATCATCTGCCGATATTTTTATAGCCAACATAAACCGAAATGTCATTTTGGCAGACATGCCGCTTTATCTGGCGGCCTTAAAGCCGGGAGGGTATATGATTTTAAGTGGCTTTTATGAGCGGGATATACCACTGATTGAGGCTGCCGCAGAGGATATGTCGTTGAAAAAAATATCGGCAGAAGGGGAATGGGTGGCGCTCCTTCTTCAAAAAAATGCATACGAGTAAATGAGGTGTTTATTGTATACCGATTTAATTTATAACATATTTTAAGAAATAATATTTGGAAAATCTATATTCTCGCATTATCTTTGCACGACCATAAGATAAGGAGATATCCAATCTTAATACTAACCCGACAATAAATATAATCTTAACACCCTACCGCCTATAGACAGACCTCTACTCTTAACACAATAAAGAATAGAAATGACTAATAGATTAAGCATGACCGACGAACAGTTGGTGCAAGCTTATGCCAATGGCGATAATAAGGCTTTTGATACACTTCTGAACAGACATCAGGAACGTATTTTTAACTATATCCTTCGTATAATTAAAAATGAGGATGTAGCTAACGATATTTTCCAAGAGACGTTTGTGAAAGCTATTCTGACAATTAAGCAAGGTCGTTACACTGAGAATGGTAAATTCCCGGCCTGGATTTCACGAATAGCGCACAATTTGATTATAGATTATTACCGACAGGAGAGAACAGAAAATCTTCAGTCGTGTGATATTGATGACTCGAAAGTGTTGAATAAAAAGGAACTCTGCGAATTTACTATTGAAGACACAATGGTGGCTGACCAAATTCGTGATGATGTAAAATATCTTGTTTCCGAACTTCCGCCGCTTCAGCGTGAGGTGCTGACAATGAGATACTATAACAATATGAGTTTCAAAGAAATTGCCGATGCCACAGGTGTGAGCATAAATACAGCTCTGGGTCGCATGAGATATGCAATCCTCAATCTGCGAAAAATCGCTCAGGACAAGAATATAGTTCTTACAGCCTGACAGATACTTCTAAATACATTACAACCGGAAGAATGATGCTTCATGCGCCTTTCTTCCGGTTTGCCATTATTGTCAGCTACTTGCCGAAGACTTCAAATTTACCTACCTTTGCTGTATAAATTACTAATGGATTGGAGTATTGAAGCCGGATGAAAAATCATGTTTCACTATATATAGCACGCAAGTTGTCATTATCAGCTGACGGACGCCGTTGGTCACCTTCTGTCACTCTGTCGGTTATTGCTGTAGCGTTGTCGTTGTCAGTAATGTTGGCGGCTGTATGTATAGTCACAGGATTTAAGAAAGAGATAACTTCAGGAGTTATAGGGTTTAATTCCCACATAACAATACTGCCTCATTCAGATGCTTCCCGTCCGGTAATTACATTAACGCCTACACTGAAGAATCTTCTTGATGACAAGCCATACATTGCCGACTATTCACTTGAAACTTCTATGCCGGCCGTCTTCAAGACTCCTGAACAATTCAAGGGTATATACATCAGAGGCATAGACAATATGACTGATTCTGTATTTCTTGCCTCTAAACTTGTAAAAGGACGTATGCCGAGCTTCTCCGGTAATCATGCTGAGGTTTTGCTTTCACAAAAAACAGCTTTAGACCTTGGTATTGTTCCCGGCGATACATTAGATACATTTTTTATGGGTGGCGATGTCACAATGAGACTTTATGTCGTTGCCGGCACATATCTTTCTCATTTCGAATACGATACGAATTACGCCTACTTGCCATTGAAGACAGCTAATGAAGTAGTCGCACTTTCGCAAGGGGAAGGAACAGACATTAAAATCAATACGATAAACCTCGAGCAGTCGGATGTTTATACGGCCGACCTCATCAATAGTCTCGAGCAAGGATACGCGGAAAATGAATTATATAGTCGTTACAATGTCGTCAGCACAGTACGGGCTGCTGCCGGTTATTTCAGTTGGCTCTCCCTTCTTGATACGAATGTAATAGTAATTCTTATACTCATGACAGCAGTGGCCGCCATAACTCTTATTTCAGCTATGCTGATAATGATAGGGGAGAAGGCTCGAATTATTGGAATATTGAGAGCGCTCGGAACGGCTCAGCGGTCTATAAGAAGCATATTTGTCATTCTTGCGTGCAGGGTATGCATATTGGGTCTAATATTAGGTAATGCTATTACCCTTACTTTTCTTATTCTTGAGGAGAAATACCATTTTGTTCATCTTGACCCAGAAGCCTATTACATCGACTTTATGCCCGTTACCATAAACCCGTGGTTTGTCATTATTCTGAATATAGGGGTGGTAGCTGCAGTATTTCTTCTTTTGCTCATACCTGCCAGGTCTGCTTCACGAATAGCACCAGCTGAGGCGATGATTAGAAACTGATACCGAATTTCAATTCCGCATAATTGATGTATTTCCCTGTATAAGTATCTTCTGAGGTCTGTTGTTTGTCGTGGTCCATAGCCAGACATGCATACGACAGAATGATGTGCGTATTACACCTCTTGGACTGCGACAGATTAAATCCTATGCCGACACCCCCGTAAAAGCCGCCATGCGAACCGTAATCTGCTATTGTGTTGAAAGAGTATCCGAATCGCAGGTCTAAAAATACGAGCGAGGGTTTATTCCGGAAAGACGAGCGAAGCATGGCATACACAGGGATAAAATTGTTGCCTTTGCCAAATGAGCGATGTACGCCTGCACCAATACCGGCAAATTTGATGATGCTGTTTTTATACCCGAAATACATGTCGGCATTGAAGGTCGACATGTCTTCAACATCGATGTCTATTGATGCGCCAACGTCCGCACCCCAAGTGAAATGAGAATCCCAAAGTAATCTTGAAACTTGAGGGAACAAGCTTTCTCGCTTTGTTTCATATGATGTGGTTTCGGCATGCGACAGCATGGTCGCAGCGAAAAAAAACAGCAGACTGACAACTCCGCGACTTATGCCTCGTATGATGTCAGTCTTGGTATGACGGTTTGTTTTCATGTTGCCGGTTATATTATCGGCTACAGTAAGGTTTATATTTACCCAAATAGCTGTTCAGAAGTTTACTCTTCTGTCCTTTGAGACGACGAATGGCCTTTTCTTTAATCTGCCGGACACGTTCACGCGTAAGGTCGAATTTAGCACCAATTTCCTCAAGTGTCATTTCAGGGCAACCTATGCCGAAGAACATTTTCAGGATTTCGCGTTCGCGGTCGTATAGTTGGCGAAGCGCGCGGTCAACCTCTTTCGACAATGATTCACGATTCAGTTCACTGTCGGCCATGGGGCTGTCTTCGTTCGGAAGCACGTCTAGCAATGAGTTATCCTCCCCTTCAACAAAGGGAGCATCGACCGAAATATGGCGTCCGGAAACTTTTAGGGATTCCGCAACTTTTTCTACAGGCATATTCAGACGGTCGGCCAATTCTTCAGC
>CAYVNJ010000054.1:0-12446 GCA_964452865.1 uncultured Sangeribacter sp.
GAGACATCAATCGGCTGCCGTATCTCAGGTCTTGACAAGGAAGGCAAAGAGAGCACATACTATATCTACAATAACTGCTCACACCAGGATGCATATAAAGACACCGGCGCACAGGCGGTAAGCTATACTACCGGCGTGCCGGCCATGGTCGGGGCTGCCATGTTCCTCACCGGCAAATGGGTAAAACCAGGCGTACACAACGTCGAGGAGTTCGACCCGGACCCCTTCCTGACAATGCTGGCCGAGAACGGTCTGCCCTGGCACGTAATCGTCGACGGCGACATAGAGCTCTAAACCTTATGGCAAAGCGGTCTGGATTAAGGTCGTTGGCCGCCGTGCTGGGGTGTACGGCGATTGCCGCGCTGGCTGCAGTCAGTCCGGCACGAGAGGTCTCGGTCACTGCCGGAGGACGCGACATAACCCTCACCGCGCTCAACGACGACATAATACGCGTATACAGCCGTCCGGCAGGATGCTCCGACACCCTGCCGGCGAGCCGTAGCGTAGTCCTCGGAATGCGTCCGGCCTACACACAGGTTGAAAGGCACGGCGATACGACGATATTGATGACTCGCACGACACGCGCCACCGTCGACCCCACGACAGGCCGGATATCTTTCTGCCGGGCCGACGGTTCGCCACTGATTGCCGAGGCGACCGGACTGGACAACACTCCCGGCTCAAGGCGTGCTTCCTTCATCACACCGAGGGGGGAGAGCTTCTACGGAGCAGGAGAACGCGGACACCGACTCAGGCTCAATGGCGACACACTGCTCATGTACAACAAGCAGAACTACGGCTATTCAGGCTCGGAGGACCGCATATCGCAGATGAACATAAGTGTGCCCTGGCTGCTCTCATCAGCGGGGTGGGGTATTCTTTTCGACGACTACAACGAGGCTGCACTTACCGTAGGCAATGACTCGCTTGTCTACACCACGGGCAAGCCATCGCCGCTGGCATACTATTTCATCAACGGCGAAGGAACACCCGCAGGGGCTGTGGCCAACTATTCACTGCTCACCGGACGCCAGCCACTCCCTCCGTTCTGGGCTCTGGGCTACATAACCTCAAAATACGGTTACCACAACGACCGCGAGGCTCTCGGTGCGATTGACTCGCTCAAACGCCGCGGGCATCCCGTCGACGGCCTGGTGCTCGACCTGTACTGGTATGGCAAGGAGACCGACATGGGACGCCTCGAATGGAACACGGAACAGTGGCCCGACCATCGCGCCACCCTCGACTCTTTGCGCCGCTCAGGTGTGAACACCATACTCATCTCTCAGCCCTACATCAACAAAATAGGAGCTTTAGACAACTACAACTTTCTGGCAGAAAAAGGAATGTTGACCCGCGACAGCCTGGGTCGCCCGCACGACGTCACGACATGGGTGGGCGAAGCCGGCATGTTCGACATGTCAAACCCCGACACACGCCGCTGGCTGGCCGAAAGATACATGCAGCTGACCGATGACGGAGTGGCCGCATGGTGGGGCGACCTCGGCGAGCCGGAAGTCCACCCCGACGGCATACGCCATGCCAACGGACTGAGTGCACGTCAGTACCACAATCAATATGGCAATGACTGGTGCGAGCTGATAAGCGATGCGTGGAAAGAGAAATACCCCGACCGCCGGCTCATGCTGCTCATGCGCGGTGGTACGGCCGGACTGCAGCGCTACGGCGTAATGCCCTGGAGTACCGACGTATCGCGCTCGTGGGGGGGGCTTGAGCCACAAGTGCGCATCATGCTCGGAGCGGGACTTTCCGGTCTGGGCTATATGGGTAGCGACGTTGGAGGATTTGCCGTCGACCCCGAAACACCCACAAACCCCGAACTATATGTGCGTTGGCTGGAAGCTGGCACATTCAGCCCCATACTCCGCACCCATGCGCAAGACCGACCCGAGCCATACCACTATCCGGAATATGCCGACATCACGCGCCGGTATATCCGCATGCGCTACCAATGGCTACCATACAACTACACGCTGGCTTTCGAAAATACTGCCTTCGGACTTCCTCTCGCCCGTCCGCTCAACTTCTACGGCGACCCCTCCGGCCGCTATGCTGAAGTCAGCGACGAATATCTGTGGGGTGACGAAGTCCTTGTTGCACCAGTAGTCACACCCGGAGCGACAAGACGCAAAGTGATTTTTCCGGAGGGTGAGCGCTGGTACTCATGGTGGAACGCAGCCGACATCTACCCCGGTGGTTCTGAAGCCGAAACGGATGCACCGCTCGGCACACTGCCATTATTCGTACGTGCCGGAGCATTCATACCCCAATACGACATTCCCATTGAAAATACAACCGGCTACAATCCGGGCTATCTGACAGTGCGTTACTATCCGTCTGACAAAAGAAGTGGCTACACTCTTTTCGACGACGACAAGCAGAGCGCTTCATCTCTCGACAGGGGGGCTGTCCGACTGACCAGGTTTGAAGGCCGGACCGACAGCCAACAAACGGTAATAGACCTCCACACAACCGGCAATGGATATGAAGGTATGCCGGACAGTCAGGAAATAACTTTCGAAATAATGGACTGTCAGCCTCCGCGCGACATCACAATAGACGGACTCCCTGCAAAAGGAGATTATGACCCCGGTCGACGAATTCTGCGCATCGTGATGACGTGGCAATTCAAACCGACCGAACTGAAAATATCATATTGAATCTAAAATGATGAGTGGGCCGATAGGAGAGAACGACTTCAGCCGTCTGCGCGATAGCGCCGCCTACGCTGACAAGACCGGACTGATAGCTCCGTTGCTCGATGCCGGCCCGAGGCTCATGCTGCTCCGGCCGCCACGCTTCGGCAAGACACTGACTCTCAGTATGCTGGAAGCCTACTTCAGCGGTCGGCACGACATATTTGCAGGACTTGAGGCAGCCTCCGGTTTACGACTTGATTTTACCGCACGTCCGGTCGTGAGGCTTGACCTTGGCGGAGGCATGTATTCCACTCCCGGACAACTGGCCGAAGAACTAAGGCGCATGATGCGCTTTGCCTCGAAGCTCGACATCAGACCCGGAACACTCTCCGACCCGGCATCTCTGCTCAGAACATTGCGCCGGCGGGCGGAAGGCAACCGACGGGTAGCTCTGCTCATCGACAATTTCGACGCTCCGCTCGACCGAGGAGGTGAGTATGCCCCGGTATTGATTCAGTTTCTCCGTACTCTCGAAAGCTGCTCGGCCGACATCGAATTCTGCATGCTGACCGGCACACGCCACGATGCGCGCCGATTGCTTGCTCCGGCTCTCGACAACGTGCGCGACATATCGGCCGATGATGACTTCGCGACCCTTTGCGGAATAACACAGGCCGAAGCCGAAGCCATGGGTGCGTCCGATTTTTATGCACGCTGCGGGGGCTACCGCTTCAGCGGCAATGGCAGAGAAGTCGCATCTCCCGACATCCTTATGCGTATGCTGACTGGCACGGCCGACATTCCCCCATTCCGATATCCTATACCGCAGATAGGCTCAGACACACTCATAAGGTTGCGCGAGGTTCTCGCCTCAGGCTGTCAGCTGCAGGCTGCTTCGATGGTGTTCGAGCCTTTGGTCGACGCCGGTGTACTGACTATCCGTGGCTACGACCCGCAATTCAATGTCTACAACCTCGGCTTCCCCAATGCATGGGTCGAGAACGACTTCTTCAGCAGGGTGCTCGCGGGCACATCTGCCGACACGCTTCCGGCACAACTCAGCGCACAACGTATGGCCGCCGACCTGTCGTCTGGCAATCCCGAAGCGTTTCTACGCCGCATGCAGGCACTGCTCGGCTCGATGAGCTACCAAATACGCCCTGCCGACACCGAAGGGTGGTATCACGGCATTTTCTACTGCATATCACGACTCGTGGGGCTGTATGCCCAGACAGAAATATCAACATCGGCCGGACGTATCGACCTGGCTATAGAAACAGTCCGCCATATCTACATCTTCGAATTCAAACTCAACACCGGAAGTTCACGGGCCCTGACCCAGATAGAGAGGCTCAGATATGCCGAACGCTGGGAGGCCGACCCACGTATTCTATTCAAAATAGGTGTGAACTTCTCCGCCGATACACACAACATATCCGACTGGCGGATAACACAACAAATCAGAAAGGAGGTAGCACCATGAACAAGATGCTCCGCTCACTACGCATAGTCCTGTCGGTCATATTCATGGCCTCATCGCTCACTATGCTTCTGCTGCCCGACATCACTCACCCCATGGCTCAATACTCAGCCCGGTTGCAGATAATACCCTCGCTGCTCGGCATGTCGGCCGGAGTAGCCCTGTTCTGGCTGGCGGTCACTTTGGCCATAGGCCGCGTCTACTGCTCGAGCGTCTGCCCTCTGGGCACACTGCAGGACTGCTTTATATGGCTTCGGCGTAAGACGAAGAAGCATCCGCGGTTTGCTCCCACGCGCCGCTCATGGCTCGGTGCGGAGGCGCTCCTTGTGTTCCTCCTATGTCTGGTATGCGGCTTTTATGTGGTATACGCCATGTTCGTGCCTTGGCAGATGTTCAGCAATATAGTAAGCCTTCTGCACCCATCGCCCGCACACATACCCGGACTGCACTATACCCTTTCGGTCACTTCGGGTGTGATTGCCGGAGGCATATCGCTGCTCATGCTGGCTGTGATGTCTTACTTTTTCGGCCGCGAATACTGCAATTCCGTTTGCCCCACAGGAGTGGCGATGCGCATTATCGACAAATACACCTTCTATGGCATAGAAATCGACCCAGACCGATGCACAAGCTGCCTGAAATGTCAGGATATATGCAAATCAAGGTGCATCGACGTCAAATCGCGCACAGTCGACAACTCACGATGCGTGCGCTGCTTCGACTGTATTGACGTATGTCCTGACGATGCAATCAACATAACCTCACAACGACCGCGCGCGGCAACTCCGCTCATGAAGCGCGCCCAGAAACAACAGAACACATGAAACAATACCACGATTTGCTGCGCCGCATATTGACCGAAGGGGTCAGAAAGCATGACCGCACGGGCACAGGTACTATCTCCGTCTTCGGCCACCAGATGCGCTTTGACCTGGAAAAAGGTTTTCCGCTCGTAACCACGAAAAAAGTACACCTCAAGAGCATCATCTACGAACTGCTGTGGTTTCTGCGTGGCGACACCAACGCACGCTGGCTGCAGGACAGAGGGGTGAGGATATGGAACGAATGGGCAGACCCTGACGGCGACCTCGGACATATCTATGGCTATCAGTGGCGTTCGTGGCCGACTCCCGACGGGAAACACATCGACCAGATTGCACAGGCAGTCAGCGACATAAAAAACAATCCGGACAGCCGGCGCATAATAGTGAGCGCGTGGAATGTGGGCGACCTCGACAGGATGAACCTCCCGCCATGCCATGCCTTCTTCCAGTTCTACGTGGCCGACGGCAGGCTTTCTCTGCAGTTATACCAGAGAAGCGCCGACACATTCCTCGGAGTGCCTTTCAACATAGCATCATACGCACTGCTGACGCAAATGATGGCTCAGGTGTGCGGACTGCGTCCCGGAGAGTTTATCCACACACTGGGCGACGCGCACATCTACCTCAATCATCTCGACCAGATACATACGCAACTCGGACGCGAACCGCGTGAACTGCCCCGCATGGTGATTAATCCGGAAATAAAAGACATTTTCGGTTTCGACTATCCGGATTTCACCCTCGAAGGCTACGACCCCTGGCCGGCAATCAAGGGTGAAGTGTCAGTATAAACCAACTTCCGACAGTCATGGACATCAACAGACATCTGCAGATTATAGTGGCCATAGGGCGCGACAATGCCATAGGGCGCAACGGCGACCTTCTGTGTCACCTCAGCGCCGACCTGCGCCGCTTCAAACAGCTGACAACCGGACACGCCGTCATTATGGGACGCCGCACATTCGAGAGCCTGCCGGGAGGAGCACTCCCGGGCCGACGCAACATCGTGGTGAGCCGCTCGGGATTTACAGCCCCTGATGCCGAGGTATTTCCTTCGCTCGACGAGGCTATAGAAGCAGCATATACGTCCGACCCCGAACCGTTTGTAATAGGTGGCGGCCTGATATATGCCGCCACTCTCAATATAGCGGACAAACTCCTCATCACACGCATTGACAAGGACTTTTCCGATGCCGACACATTCTTCCCGGAAATAAATCCGGACGAGTGGGTGAAGACCTGCGAGTCGGAAACATTCACATCGAAAAGCGGAATACCCTTCCGTTTCGAGGATTACACTCGCCGCCAATGAATGTTGTCTTCATCTCGAAAAGCGACCTGAGAGGCGGTGCGGCAATCGTCACATTCCGCCTGTGCGAGGCTCTGCGCCGCACAGGTGTCGATGCCAGGATGCTCGTCGTTGAGCGTCTGTCGGATAAACCGTGGGTGGTGAAGGCAGCCTCCGACCGTAAGGCGCGCATACCCTTCCTTAGCGAAAGGCTGCAGATTTTCATGGCCAACGGTTATGATAGACGCAATCTGTTCAAGGCAGATACGGCCTCGGCAGGTCTGCCGCTATGGCATCATCCGCTGGTTAAGGCAGCCGATGTAGTGGTGCTCGGGTGGTGGAACCAGGGTGTGCTTTCGCTGCACGGGGTGCGTCGCATAGCATCCATGGGTAAGCCGATAGTGCAGGTGATGCACGACATGTGGTCGATGACCGGCATTTGTCATCACGCCGGTTCTTGCCACTACTACGAAGGCTCATGCGGCAACTGCCCGCTGCTCGGAAAGAAACGCGGTGCGTCCGACCTGTCACACATCGTATGGAAGCATAAAGAAGCTATCGTGCGCGACGTCAGGATACGCTTTGTGGCCGTAAGCCGCTGGCTGGCCGCGCGTGGCCGTCAGTCGGGTTTGCTTAGAGGTGCCGACTTAAGGGTCATTCCTAATCTGTCGGATGTGGCCGAGGGCGACCCTGCTCCTAAAAACAGTGCCGGACCGTTCAGAATTGCTTTCGGAGCTGCACGCCTTGACGATGATATAAAAGGGCTGCCCATTCTGCTTGAAGCACTCGACATTCTTGCCCGGGAGCATCCGCAGCTGGCAGCAAGGTGCGAACTCAACACTTTCGGAGGACTTAAGAACCAATCGGCACTCGACCATGTGGCCATACCTCACCGGTATCATGGAGTAGTGCCTGCCGACAAGGTGAGAAATCTGCTTGCCGAATGCCACATTGTGCTCTCTACATCGCTTTATGAAACACTCCCGGGCACACTCATCGAAGGACAGATTGAGGGTTGCTGGCCTGTGGCTTTCGACCGCGGCGGACAATCAGACATCATTACTCCAGGAGCGACCGGCAGTTTAGTCTCATTCGGTACTGATGAGGGGACTGCCGCACGCAACATGGCCGATGCATTGGCTTCTGCCATACAGGGAGTGGCGGAGGCAGACAGCAGGCGTCTGGGAGCGGCACTGCGCGAATCGGTGCGCAAGAATTTCTCGGAACATGGAGTCGTGCGCCAATGGCTCAGACTCTTCGACGAGCTGACCTTCGGCTAATACTCCATTTCAGATTCGGCTACAACTTCCGTGGTGTTGCTCAGCACTTTGTAGCCCCAGCGGCACGACAGACACCTGCGCGCATCGCAATACTCTTTCTGCAACTCGATAAGTGCCTGGCTGTCGAGCGCAGTGTCGGCTGATATGCCTGCTTCATCCCATCCGCGGATTATCCGGTTGTTTTCCGGCGGAAGCTCCCGCAGCAGGTCGAAAGCCGCCTCTCTGAGCCCGGCATCATCGCGCATTGTGGCGTATTCCAGCATGGCCGGCACCACGAAATTTATAATCAGTAGTTCCTGCGAATTTTTCGAGAGACCTTCATGACGCCTTCCCGGCGGCGTATCGAAACTATAACGGTCAGCCCAATATCCTTCCAGGCGAGGATTTAGCAAACGGCGCAGTTTCTCCATATCGCCCCGCGCGGCTATGATATCGCCCGGAAGTGAGAAATTGCCATACAGAAAGCGGGCGAGAAGGGCAAGTCGCAAATGCGGGAAATTGGCCGGACGCGTACGCGACATTTTCCATGCTGACAGGAGCATGGGGCGCAGCGTGTATTTATGGGCAAGAAACGCATATTCGCGACAAAGGCGTTGATAATACTCATCGAAAATGCGCGACGACATGTCGAGCATGCCTGCCTGTCCGAAGAGCAGGGCTTCGAGTTGCAGCAGATTGTCCGAATGACGCGCTGTGAGACCCGGTGGCAGTGAGCGGGCGAGCTGTTCCATAGGGTCGGCGTTGAGTCCGAAACCCATGGCACGCGCAAGAAGTACGAAGGTGGCATGACGTATGTCGTGATTCAGTTCTGCCGCCCAGTCGGAAAACATGCGTGCCTTACGTGCCATACGCGAGCATGCCAGACTCTCCAGCCAATCGGTCAGTATTATGGGGTCGAGATGCTTCAGATAGCGGCGGCATCTTATGGCGGCGGGACCACGCTCCAGCCATTCATAATTCACACGTCTTATCTTGGGACAGACAATCTCAAGTTGCGGAATTATCGAACCGTCGGGCCGAAAGACCTGACAATCGGCATTTCCGGTTACGTGGAGTATGATGTTGCCGTAGGCGGGATTGGAGTCATGGTGGTGCGAATACCATTTCGACGATGCTTCGTGTAGCTCGATGTTGCCAACCCAGCACACTCCGTCGATTACTACCCTGGCGTTTGTGAAATCCGGGCCTGCATCACGATTGAGCACGCCTGGGCTGAGTATCTTTACGCGCCGTCCGTCGTCGAGCACAGAGTCAGGACCTCCCCATAAGCCGTGCTGCCAGATATACTGAAAAAGGCGCTCCATGACGGCCTGTGACGTTGCATCAGAAATAGTGGAACAGGAGCTGGTCGGGATGACCGAACATGACGGAAAGTACAACCCCTTCAACTGCCAGAAGCGCCATATTGGCCATGGAGAGATATACAATCAGACGGTATTTTCTCTCAGGGAGCGTATGCATCAGGATGAAGATTACTATCTGTATCACAAGGTAAGCCATCGGCACTATCCATGTCGAACTTACGGGCACAGGTGTTCCTCCGGCAATGTCATGATTCATGCATGCCACAACATAATAGTAGACCGCTACTATCAGAAATCCGATTATGAGGAACATACATGACACCATATTGCGGCCGATACGGACCGTGAGGGTGGAGCGTCCGCGCTCCAAATCCTCGGGCATCATACGGAAATCGCGGGCCAGCATGACCGCCACTACACACAGGCCTGATATGCACGACTGGGCAAGTACTTCAGCAAACTGCGACGTATAGAAGACATGAGTACTGAATCCGCTCTGAACATTAATATAGGTCGTTCCGATAACTACTATCGGACCATAGAGCAGAAAGCAGAGTATTTCAGACCATCCGTGCTGGCTGAGAGGGTAGGGGCCAGACTGGTAGAAGTATGAAACCGAGCATATTGCCGCCCCTACAAGAATGACCCATAGTTGCGATTGCGACATGAGTGCCAAGCCCAGCATCACATCGAAAATAAGCATGGCTGTAATTGCCGATGCAAGAAACTCACGAGGGTTGATTGCGGGGTCGAGCAATGACATATCGGGCTCGGAAGCCGTACGTTTCACACCTCGTTTTACGAGATAGTATTGATGAGCGAGATTACCTGTCATCTGTGCAAAAGCAACGAATAGAAGACAGAGTATCGAACGCAACCAATTAAAACCGCCGTGATATGATGCACTGGCAGCCCCGAATATTACCGGACATATACTTATCGGCAAATAAGGCAGTCCCAGACATTTGATAAAATATTTGAGCATAGTCGATACAGCATATAGATGGCATCAGTTCGTTTGCCACCGGATTAATAGTTTGAATTATTAGCGCAAATATACGAAAAAAATAACTCACTGCTAAATATAGTGTTAAAATCATCAATTTTAGGTCGGCAGATATATGACTGAAAATGAGCGACTAAAAAATTTTATAGCATTTTTTATGCAAAAAATTTGGTTGTATTAGATAAACATCGTAATTTTGTATCGGTTTTAGGAATCCTAGTAGAGGGTTTAAGAGTTAAACATTTCGCTTCAATAGCTCAGTTGGTTAGAGCACCTGACTGTTAATCAGGGGGTCGTTGGTTCAAGCCCATCTTGAAGCGCAGCTGCCGGATAATCTCCGGCAGCTTTTTTATTCCCATGAAATAACATACAGAATAGGATTATATACAATTACCGCCGGCAATCCATGAGGACACCGGCGGTTATTGTCGATGATATTATTTGCTAAACTCTTATTCCTTATATTTTTTAAGGATGAGTGCGGCGTTGTGACCACCGAAACCAAAAGTATTGGAAAGTGCGGCGTTGATTTCACGCTTCTGAGCTTTGTTGAAGGTGAAATTCATGCCGTAGTCGATTTCGGGGTCTTTGTCGTCTTCGTCGTGGTTGATAGTCGGCGGTACGACAGAGTCGTTAATAGCCTTGACACAGAAGAGGGCTTCGAGTGCACCGGCTGCACCAAGCAGGTGGCCGGTCATCGATTTGGTGGAGCTCAGGTTGACTTTATAGGCGTGGTCGCCGAATACCTGCTTCACAGCCTTGGCCTCTGAGGTGTCGCCAACAGGGGTTGACGTACCGTGGAGGTTGATATAGTCAATGTCTTCAGGTTTCATGCCCGCGTCTTTGAGTGCATTCTGCATTACAAGGACAGCGCCGAGACCGTCGGGGTGTGTGGCGGTGATGTGGTATGCATCGGCACTCATGCCTCCGCCGGCCACTTCAGCGTAGATGTGCGCGCCACGTGCTTTCGCATGCTCAAGTTCTTCGAGCACAAGGGCTGCAGCTCCTTCACCAATGACGAAACCGTCGCGCGATGCGGAGAAAGGACGCGAAGCCTTTTCAGGGCAATCATTGCGTGTCGAAAGGGCTTTCATTGAGTTGAAACCTCCGACGCCGGCGGGGAACACTGCGGCTTCCGCACCTCCGGTCACAATCGCATCGGCCATTCCGAGACGGATGTAGTTGAAAGCGTCGATGAGCGCGTTGTTCGATGATGCGCAAGCTGAGACTGTACCGAAGTTAGGACCTCTGAATTCATGCTCGATTGAGATTTGTCCGGCAGCGATGTCGGCAATCATCTTGGGTATGAAGAAGGGGTTGTACTTGGGTCCTGTCTCCTTATGCACGGCATAATAACCGGCTTCCTCCTCGAAAGTGTGAAGACCACCGATGCCGGCGGCAAAAATCACACCCACGCGGTTTTTGTCAATACCTTCATCGTCAAGTCTGGAATCGGCTATCGCTTCGTCGGCGGCGACGAGTGCGTACATGGCGTAGAGGTCGAGCGAACGGCTTTTCTTACGGTCGAATTTTTCTGCCGGGTCAAAGTCTTTCACTTCGCAGGCAAACTGTGTCTTGAACAGCGATGCATCGAAGTGTGTGATTGGGCCGGCACCGCTTTTGCCGTCAACTGCGTTTTCCCAGGTTTCGGCAACGTCCTTGCCCAGCGGGGTCAGGGCGCCGAGACCTGTGATTACTACACGTTTCAATTCCATATCTTGGTGTTGGATGATGATTTGGTCTCTGTCGAGACCGGGGAATTATTTCGAGTGTTCCTCGATGTATGAGATAGCGTCGCCTACTGTAGCGATTTTTTCTGCGTCTTCGTCGGGAATCTGAAGGTCAAATTCCTTCTCGAACTCCATGATGAGCTCCACTGTATCGAGTGAGTCTGCGCCAAGGTCTTTGCTGAATTCGGCTGCGGGTGTTACTTCGTTTTCGTCCACGCTGAGTTTGTCAACGATGATGGTTTTGACTCTCTGTGCAATATCAGACATGATTGTTCGTTTTTAGGGTTTTTAATTAGTTCATTGTTGTTTAGGCTGCAAATTAAATACTTTTTTTTGACATGATGAAATTTCGCGGCCTTTTTTGCACATTTTTTTACTGTTTGTGCATCCGCGGTGATTAAAGTCAGGGGCAGTCGCCATTACGGCGACTGCCCCTGGAGATAGGGTTTTTGTATTATGTCTTAGCTGAAACGACGGTTGCCCTGAAGTGCGGGGCGGCCGCCATTGTCGGCGTTGTCTTTGCTTTTGCGGCGGGTCATCACGCTGTAGGCCACCGGTGCTGCTGCGAACAGCGAGCAGAATGTACCTACAATCACACCGAATATCATGGCGAATGTGAACGAGCGGATAGTATCACCACCGAGGAAGAAGATGCACAGAAGCACGAGAAGCGTCGATGCGGAGGTCATGAACGTACGGGACAGTGTCGTGTTCAGCGCGTCATTAAATGTCTTCTTCTTATCCTGCTTCGGATAGAGACCCATCATCTCGCGGACACGGTCGAATACAACCACGGTATCGTTAATCTGATAACCGATGATTGTCAGCACCGCTGCTATGAACGACTGGTCAATCTCCATTGAGAAGGGGAGGA
>CAYVNJ010000055.1:0-12357 GCA_964452865.1 uncultured Sangeribacter sp.
GCCCTCATGATGTGAGATTCCCTAAGCAATTTTATAAAGACTTTCTACAGTCATTTCACGGCACATTCGTCGTTTCATATAAAAGAATATACTAATTATCTTTTGAGCCTGAGTGAAAGCTCCTTTTTGAAAATGATTACAAATTCTTATCATAATGTATTGAACAAGGTAAAAGTCATAAATACCAATTGCTACCGCTACAGAATCACTCCAAACATTTAACTAGTAACGATATTATCATTTATTTTAAATTTACACATGATGAGTCTTGAGGAATTATATCGTGAGGCATTCGGAGTGAGCCCTGACAGGGTTGAAGCATTGCCTCAGGCCGGTTCAGACCGACGTTATTTCCGTTTGTCTGCAGAGGGTGTTCCGTCTGCAGTCGGCACACTCGGACCTGATGTCGCTGAGAACCGGGCATTTGTGGCACTTGCGCGCCGATTTGCTGCCCGCGGAGCTAATGTGCCGCAAATTTATGCCACTGCTCCTGATTTCAGTTCATATCTTCAGTCAGACCTTGGCGATGTTTCCTTGTTTTCGTTACTCGGCAATTCTACCGGCAAGACTCTCGTGGCCGAAGCATTAAGGTCTTTGCCTTTGCTGCAGGATATGCCTCCCGCAGAGGTAGGTACTCTTTCCGGACAACCCGATTTTTCTCATCGGCTGGTTATGTGGGACGTCAACTATTTCAAATATTGCTTTCTGCGTCAGACAGAAGTCATATTTTCTGAAAATGCTCTTGAAGACGATTTCGAACGGCTTGCCCGGGACGTTGTGGAAGGAGGTAAATTACTTGAAGGATTTATGTACCGCGACTGCCAGAGCCGCAATGTAATGGTATGCAATGATAAGCCGTGGTGGATAGACTTTCAGGGTGGACGTCGTGGCCCATGTGTATATGACGCCGTATCGTTTCTATGGCAGGCTCGTGCCGGCTTTACACCTGATTTTCGTCAAGAGATGCTTGAGGAATATCTCAGGACATGGAGCGCTCGTCGCGATTTCAATATCGAGGGAGTACGTAGCAGTGTGCCGTCTTTTGTTTTGCTACGCTCTCTCCAGGTGCTCGGTGCATATGGCCTCCGAGGAGTAATACAGAAACGAGCGCATTTTCTCTCAAGCATACATCAAGGAATATCAAATCTTGCTGAGATTGCAGAAAAACAGCACGACCGTTATCCTGCAATTTCACATGTGGCTGCACAACTTGCGGCGCTCAGACCATTTTCCGATACAGAAACAGGGGGTGGTCTGATTGTGACGATTTACAGTTTCTCATATAAAAAGGGTTATCCTTCTGATTGGTCAGGCAATGGCGGCGGATTTATGTTCGATTGTCGGGCATTACATAATCCCGGACGATACGAGCAATACAAAAGTCTCACCGGTCGCGATGCTGAGGTTATATCTTTTCTTGAACAATACCCGGAGGTTGAGCATTTCATGGAGAATGCGTCATCATTGGTAATGCCGGCAATAGAAAGGTATGTAAACCGTGGTTTTACACGTCTTCAGGTCGGATTTGGCTGCACGGGTGGGCAGCACAGGTCAGTATATTGTGCCGAACGTCTTGCAAGGATGATTGCTGCCCGTTGGAGAGATGTCAAGGTGCATTTAATTCATCGCGAGCAAGGAATAGAAGAAATGTTAAACGGTGAAAAATTCATATGAAAGCACTTATTTTAGCGGCTGGCCTTGGTACACGTTTACGTCCGTGGACTCTCAATCATCCTAAAGCACTTGTGCCGGTCGATGGAAAACCTATGTTGCAGCGAGTGGCGTCGAGGCTGCGTGTTGCCGGTTTCAACCGATTGTGTGTCAACATACATCATTTCGGAGAACAGATTGTTGATTGGCTCTCTGTGCATCCGGAGTTAGGAGATGTGATTGTCAGTGATGAGCGAGATTGTCTGCTCGATACAGGTGGTGCATTGGTTGCGGCAGCTCCGTTGCTGGGCGGAGGACCGTTTCTCGTACACAATACAGATATTTTAAGTACGGCAGACCTGGCCGGCTTGATGAAAAATCATGAAGAGTCAGGTGCTGACGTAACTTTGCTCGTAAGCAAGAGACCTTCCAGCCGCCATTTATGGTTTGACACTGCAATGCGACTTGTCGGATGGGAAGGTCCTGGCCCACTTTATAAACCACAAGGATTTTTCCCGGCAGAAAAAAATACAGCCTATGCTTTCAGTGGAATATATGTAGTTGGCAACAGGGCGTTGGAAAATATGCGAAGCCGTTATGGTCATGAGCCTTTCCCGGTGATGAACTGGTTGCTTGAGTCGGTTGCTACGATGAATATCCGGGGTTGTTTCGACTCCGAACTGATGCTGCTTGATATAGGAAAGCCGGATGCACTTTCCAATGCTCCGGCGTTCTTACAATCCTTAATTAAAATCAATAATAGGTATTAACGTAACATGTTGTTGTCGTGAGTAGTGGGAAATACCTCGTGCTTCTTATACTGGAACTGAAACACGCATGCTGCAATCAGTAATGCAACTGCAATTCCTCCGAGCCACCATGTGGCCTCTACTCCGGTGGTGAAACATGAAATTATCAGGAGAATACCTCCGATGATGTAGCTTATTACGGCAAGTGTTTTCATAGTACTGTGTGTTATAAGATTAATAATATAGAGTGTTTGATATTATAACAACCGTCTTTCAAAATAGATTAGCCGTAATGCATAAAAATTACAGTCCGGCATCTGACAAAGCCTTATCCATAGCTTCGGCAAGCTTGCGTGACTCTTCTGCTGCGCGGACAGCAAAATCTTCGTCGTTTGAAGCATAGATGATGCCTCGTGACGAATTGACGAGAAGTCCGCAATCTGCATTCATGCCATGACGGCAGACTTCCTCAAGACTACCTCCCTGAGCGCCCACGCCGGGAACAAGCAGGAAACTGTCAGGAACAATGCGGCGTACGTCGTCGAGCATGTCGGCACGGGTTGCCCCAACCACATACATCATGGCATCAGAGCCCGCCCAGGCTTGAGATTTTTCAAGCACGGATGCAAAAAGCGGTGTACCGTTTTCCGATTGAATATTCTGAAAATCAGCAGACCCTTTGTTTGAGGTGAGTGCCAGCAAGATGACCCATTTGTCGGTATAGCCGAGAAATGGAGTTACACTGTCTTCACCCATATATGGTGCTACCGTGAGAGCATCCACATTCATATCCTCGAAGAAAGCCCGGGCGTACATGGCCGATGTATTACCGATATCGCCGCGCTTAGCATCGGCAATTACGAAATGGTCCGGATATTTGGTCTTGATGTAGGCCACTGTGTCTGCAAGGTCGCGCCAACCTTCTGCACTGCGAGCTTCATAAAAAGCTGTATTGGGTTTGTATGCCACGCAATAAGGAGCTGTAGCATCGATGATTGCCTTGTTGAATTCGAGACATGGACGCTCCCTGTCGAGAAGGAATGAGGGTATACGGCGTATGTCGGTGTCAAGACCTACGCACAGAAATGTGCGTCGGCTAAGAATGTTTGCTTTGAGTTGTTCTTTATTCATAGTTCTGAAGCCTTTAGTTTTTCTGTGTTTTCAGCCAAAATCAAACGGTCTATACATTCCTGTATGTCGCCGTCGAGGAAAGCCTGAAGATTATATACTGTATAGTTTATACGGTGGTCTGTTATGCGACCCTGGGGGTAATTATATGTGCGTATTTTTGCCGAACGGTCACCGGTTGAAACCATGGTGCGACGTCGTGAAGCAATGTCTGCGTCGCGCTTCTGTCTTTCCCGGTCGTAAATAAAGGTGCGTAGGCGCGAGAGTGCACGTGCTTTGTTCTTGGGTTGGTCTCGTGTTTCGGTACACTCAATGAGAATTTCTTCAGTTTCTCCTGTCATTGGATTTTTCCAATTGTACCGCAGACGAACACCCGATTCAACTTTGTTGACATTCTGACCTCCGGCGCCGCTGCTCCGGAAAGTATCCCATTTGATTTCACCCTCGTTGATTTCAACATCGAAGTCTTCTGCTTCAGGCAGTACGGCAACGGTAGCTGCCGATGTGTGAACCCGACCCTGAGTTTCTGTTGCAGGAACGCGCTGAACGCGGTGTACTCCGCTTTCGTATTTCATCGTGCCATAGACATCATCGCCTTCGAGGGTAAAGATAATTTCCTTATATCCACCCGATGAACCTTCGCTCACGCTGCTTACCGAAAGAGTCCACCCACGGTTTTCGGCGAATTTCTGATACATTCTGAAAAGGTCTCCGGCAAACAGGGCAGCTTCGTCACCACCCGTTCCGCCGCGTATTTCCACTATGGCGTTCTTTGAGTCGTCCGGGTCCTCAGGAACGAGAAGCATTCGGATTTCATTTTCAAGTTCAGGAATAGACTCCTCAAGCCTTATAGCCTCCGAGCGTGCGAGTTCGCGCATTTCAGGGTCAGTTTCAGCCGAAGCCATGTTGTGTGCTTCATCGAGTGCTGACAATATGTCTCTATATTTCCGGGCAGCTGTCGTTATCAGTTCGAGACGTTTGTATTCCCGGGTCAGACGCACATAGCGTTCGCGGTCGGCAATGACTGCCGGGTCGGTGATGAGAAGGGCTGTTTCTTCAAATCTCACATCGAGTCCTTCGAGTCGGGATATAAGGCCGTTTGGGTCTGCCATTGTTGGTGATTAAGTCGTTAGTTTGGATTGTGCGAAGTTATAAAAAACATAGACATTTCCTATTGCCTGGTCAATCCGTCGTAATGGTCAGTCCATCATAAGCGGGCTGTACGTTTTCAGGTAACCGGGTTGCCAGCTCATCATGCATACCTGCTTCATGGCTAAGATGTGTAAGAATAGCATGTTTTGGCCTAATAAGACGTATGATGCCAAGAGCTTCATCTATTGTCAGATGTGCAAAATGGTCTTTCTGGCGTAAAGCGTTGATGACAAGTATGTCCAGGTCATCCAATTTTGTCATTTCATCCGGAGCGATGGTCTTGGCATCGGTCACATACGCTATCTTGCCTATGCGGAAACCTGTTATCGGCATCTTTCCATGCATCACTTCTACAGGCTCGATTCTAACACCTCGGAAGTAGAACGGCATATCGGAGAAAGTATGCAGGTTGATTTTGGGTACTCCAGGGTATGCATGTTCCCTGAAGCAATAGGGGAGTCGTTGGCGGAGTGCTTCGGCCACGCGAGGTTGGGCATATACCGGTATTTCACCATCTGAACAGAAAGGTCGCAGGTCGTCCAAACCGCCGACATGGTCGTAGTGTTCGTGAGTCAGAAGCACACAATCTATACGGTCTATTCCCAGCCTGAGGGCTTGTTGGCGGAAATCGGGCGAAACATCTATCAGTATGTTGAGGTCTGCTGTTTTGATTAGTGCTGACGTCCGAAGCCTCTTATCATGAGGATTTTCTGACCGACATGTTTTGCAGCTGCAAAGCAGTTCGGGGACACCTTTAGAAGTACCGCTGCCGAGTATTGTGATTGACTGGCCTGTAGTGGCATAATTGACTTCGCGGCGAAGGATTACATTATATGTTTCGTGAACACGCTTAACAATAATGTCGGCAAGTTCCGTAACATCCGATGCGGTTGCACCACCTGTATTGGCTATAACAAGACACTGTTGCGGCCACACCTGAGCACCACCTACGGTCTGACCTTTAAGCCCCGAATGCTCGATGAGCCACCCGGCCGGTATTTTGATACCTCCGTCTGTTTCGTAGAACGGCATGTCGGGAAATTCCGGTTGGAGCATAGTCCTGAAAAATTCAGGATGAACCACAGGATTTTTGAAAAAGCTGCCAGCTGAACCTGTTACGGCAGGGTCGGGGAGTTTGGCATTGCGTGTCGCAAGAACACAATCCCTTACTTCAGTAGGTGAAGGTTTACGGCCGAGTTTGTCTTCAAGTTGACGGAGAGGACCGTATGTCAGATTTTCAGCAATGTCTGACGGCTTTAGCAAATAAGACACCCGCAACACGTAATATCGTCCGCGTCCTTCATGTTTGAAAAAAGAGTCGCGGTAGCCGAAACGACATTGTTCCTTGTCGAATGTGACTGTTTCTCCTGTCAGAACATCAAAACATTCAGCCTTGAAAAAATGGTCGGCAGCTTCAGCACCGTATGCTCCGATGTTCTGAATGGCTGATGCACCGGCCTGTCCAGGTATTCCGGATAGGTTTTCAAGGCCTGTCAGACCTTGTTCTATTGAAAATTTCACCACCTCGTCCCAATCTTCAGCTGCTCCGGCAATCAAATAAACATGCTCAGAATCTTTTGCGTATGATTTAAGCCCTCGCACAGCCGAACGCAGTACGAGTCCTTGCCAGTCTGAGGTGAAGAGAACATTGCTTCCCCCGCCGAGATGAAAGACCTCATTGTCGAGATACTCCGGTTGTCGCATGATGTGACGCAATTCCCGCTCGGATGCATATTCTGCAAAGAAGCGAGTTTTGGCCGGTGTGCCGAATGTTGTCAGCGGTGTCAGGTCGACATTCTCTCTGATTAGTGGTGAATTGGTTGACATATATTGCGGAAAATATGTTGTATGTGTCAGTTTCTGAAATTTACAAGCCGTCCGTCGTCAAAGATGAGAACCACCCCACCGGGGTATGACCACCTTTCGCTGAGGACAGACCAGTTGCGGGCTCTGTCAATATCGGCAGGTGAACCGAGTGCCAACCGACATTCTTCTTTTGTCATTCCTGTCGCCACTTTGCCATTACATATATTTTCCCATACGTCCGGATATATATGCTGGTAGTCATTACGAGGGTCAGACATGGCGAAAAGCGATGGGAATGTACGGGTGTGTGCGGTTGCCGGAGGTAAACCTGTAAGTACATATCTTGCCCCTTTGTCGGTAGTGAACCAGATGCTGAAAGGAAGAGCGTCTGTTCCCGGCGTTACGCTGTCGACAGTGATTTTTGAAAATTTCCGTTCGTGGCGTACTGTACCGTCGGGTGCATAGCGGTCGGGTGTAAGTATCCATAACTGACGCATGCGGAGGATTGAGTCGGCTCTTCCCACGGAAATCAAATCGACAAGCAGCGGCAATCTGTCTGCTCGGATAGACTTGGCATCGGTGGCAGAACGACCAGTGTCGTAGACATAGTCTGACTTGCCGTCAGAGAAAATGATTGTTGCCCTTACTTGTCCGTCCGGTGCTGTCTTGCTGCCCATGCGGCAGAATGTCAATGTTTTCCCTCCCAATCCGAGTGCCGACGGATTTGCGGCAGTTGTCGATGCGTCAAATATGAATGCCGTTCTGTCCGATACCGCAAGGAAAGGCCTACCTGTTTTCCATTGAGATAGAGAGTCACCAACTGCATCATTCAACAAAGTGTCGGCCTCAGAAATCTTCATCAGCCGTCTCTCTTTGCGGGTTATTTCAATACGGTCTGTCGAATCTACACCCGTATGGCAGGACGTCGCCACGACAGCAAGTGCGGCGACGACCGGCGGCAGGATGTGTGTGCGAAAGCGCATCGGTGTGTTATGATGTCACTTAGCTTTCTTCTGCTCTTCAATCCAAAGGCGAGCTGCTACGAAAGCATCGAACCAGGGAGTTACTTCATCATTGACCTTCGTGTCGGGATATACGCCGCACTGCCATGGCATCAAGGCTCGTTCGAGGTGGGGCATCATCGCCAGATGGCGTCCGTCGGGGCTGGTAATTGCCGCCACACCTGCTGGCGAACCGTTGGGATTGCCCGGGTACGACCGATATAAGTATCTTGCAGCCACATTGTATTTATCCGCTCCGTCGGGCAGATAGAACCGACCTTCGCCGTGAGCAACCCATATTCCGAGCTTCGAGCCTATAAGAGGGCGAAGCATGATGCTCGGGTTGTCAGGAATGACTACAGAAACGAAGGCTGACTCGAATTTTCCGCTCACGTTGTGGCGCATCGCCGGAGGCGTAAGTCCCGGTGTAGGGATGAGACCAAGTTCAACCATAAGCTGACATCCGTTGCATATTCCGAGCGACATTGTGTCGGGGCGGGCATAGAAACGCTCAATGGCTGAACGAGCGCGGTCGTTGTATTTCAGCGCTCCTGCCCAACCTTTGGCAGAACCAAGTACGTCAGAGTTAGAGAAGCCACCGCAGAATACAATCATATCTACCTCATCCAGAGTCTCACGTCCCGAAGTTAGGTCTGTCACGTGTACGTCTTTCACATCGAAACCGGCCATATAGAGCGACCATGCCATTTCGCGGTCACCGTTGATACCTTTCTCACGGATTATAGCTGCCACCGGGCGCAATTCTCCGTCAACAGGCATCGCTTTGTCGCGTAACTTACCGGAGAAGCCTTTCGGGAAACGGAATACAACCGGCTGACGTTTGTAATTTGCAAAACGGGCGTCGGCACATTTGTGCTCTGTCTGCAGGCGTTCCATAGTATGCGATGTCGAATACCAGATATCGCGCATGCGGTCAATATCCCAGACAGTCTCGAAGTCGCCGCAGCGCACTGTCATTGTACGCTGTCCGGGGTTGGGATTTCCAGTACCTATATGGTAGAATGTCACTCCTGCGCGTTCGAGCACTTCGCTCACATCTGCCATACGTGTGGGTGAAACCTGTACTATGATAGCGGGGTTTTCGGCAAACAGGGCTTTAGCGGGGTCTTTCTCGCCGAGCGGGTCAAGGTTGATTGATACCGAGCCGCGTGTGTTGGCAAACTGCATTTCGAGCAGACAGACAGCAGTTCCACCTGCAGAAACGTCGTGCATTGCAAGCACAAGACGTCGGCGGACAAGCTGTTGTACAGCCTCGAAGGCGCGTGCGAAATATTCCGGATTGTCAAGTTCGGGTGCATGGCTACCTACAGCTCCGAGTGCCTGTTCAAAGGCAGAACCGCCGAGTCGGAGTTCGCCGGGGTTCATCGGAATGTAGAGGAAGTCGGCTGTTTTCAGACGAGCTACCGGTGAGACGGTGCGTCGAATGTCGCTTACTTCGCCGGCTGCCGATATGATGACAGTGCCGGGAGCAGCCACGCTTTTGTCGCCATAGCGCTGGGTCATGGAGAGCGAGTCTTTGCCGGTAGGTATGTTTATTCCAAGTGCGCATGCAAAATCGGAGCAACCCTTGACTGCTGCATACAGAGCTGCATCCTCACCCTTGTTGCCGCACGGCCACATCCAGTTGGCCGACAGCGATACTGATTTCAGGCCGTCTTTGAGGCGTGCCCCGGCAATATTGGTCAGAGCCTCAGCAATGGCAAGGCGTGAACCTGCAGCCGGGTCGATGAGAGCCGCCTGCGGAGCATGGCCGATTGATGTGGCAATACCGGCTTTACCCTTGTAGTCGAGCGCTACAACACCGCAGTCGGACAACGGAAGCTGCAGCGGACCCTGACACTGCTGGCGGGCGATGCGGCCTGTCACAGAGCGGTCAACCTTGTTGGTCAGCCAGTCTTTACAAGCAACAGCTTCAAGGGTAAGTACCGCTTCGAGGGTTCTGTCGATATCGGCCGATGTATATTTGGCGTCGGCATACTTGCGTTCTACGGTAGAGTCCGTACGGATAGTTTTGGGCGATGAACCGAACATGTCTGACATTGCGAGGTCGATTGGGCGTGAGCCGTCTTTGCTTTCAAAAACGAACCGTTCATCGCCGGTAGTTTCGCCCACAACGTAGAAAGGAGCGCGCTCACGCTCGGCTATACGGCGCACTTGTTCGATATCTTTCTCACGCATCACGAGACCCATGCGTTCCTGACTCTCGTTGCCTACTATTTCTTTAGATGAGAGGGTGGGGTCGCCAACGGGTAGCGCATCGAGGTCGATGTGTCCGCCAGTTGCTTCAACCAGTTCTGACAGTGCGTTGAGATGACCTCCGGCGCCGTGGTCATGAATGCTGACGCAAGGATTTTCCTCCATTTCAGCCAGTGCGCGGATTACGTTGCTTACACGCTTCTGCATTTCGGGGTTGGCGCGCTGAACGGCATTCAGCTCTATGGCGTTGGCATATTCGCCTGTAGCTACAGAAGATACTGCACCTCCTCCCATGCCGATGCGATAGTTGTCGCCACCCATTACCACAACTTTCATGCCCGGCTCAGGAGTGCCTTTTATGGCGTCTTTCAGAGTGCCGAAGCCCACACCACCTGCAAGCATGATTACTTTGTCGTAGGCCAACAGGCGGTCATGTTCCGAATGTTCGAATGTAAGGACAGAGCCGGTGATGAGCGGTTGTCCGAATTTATTTCCGAAATCGGAAGCTCCGTTTGAGGCCTTAATCAGAATTTGTGAGGGAGTCTGATATAACCACGGGCGTGCCTCAGGCGCTGTCTGCTCGAACGGACGCAGGGGGGTGAGACGAGGGTACGAAGTCATATAGACGGCTGTACCTGCAATGGGTAGACTGGCTTTGCCTCCGCCGAGTCGGTCGCGGATTTCGCCGCCTGTACCGGTAGCTGCACCGTTGAAAGGTTCAACGGTTGTGGGGAAGTTGTGGGTCTCAGCCTTGAGCGAGATGACAGTCTTTATATCTTTTTCTCTGAATTCCGACGGAGCGGCAGGGTCGAGAGGCGCAAACTGTTTTGCTTTAGGCCCTTTGATGAATGCCACGTTGTCTTTATATGCTGATATGAGACCGTTGGGGTTCTCTTTCGATGTCTTCTTAATCATGGCAAAGAGCGAATCGGGCATCTCCTTACCGTCGATGATAAATGTGCCGGTGAATATTTTGTGGCGGCAGTGCTCTGAGTTCACCTGCGAGAAGCCGAAAACCTCAGAGTCGGTCAGCGGGCGTCCGAGTCTTTCAGAGAGCGAGCGCAGATAGTCAATTTCAGGTTTCGAGAGCGCAAGCCCTTCGGCAGCATCGTATGCTTCTATATCTTCAATAAAGACTACCGGTTCAGGCTGGCGGTCGGTCTTGAATACATCGGCAGCCAGACCGTCATAGAGACGATTGAGCATAGGGTCATGGTCGGTATTGTTGGCACGGACGGCATTGAATTGTTCCATGCGTGTCAGACCTCCGACACCCATGTTGGCCGCCATTTCGACCGCATTGGTGCTCCACGGAGTAATCATCTCTTTTCGCGGGCCGATGAAAAGTCCGCGCAGACGCTTGGATTTAAGAAGTTTGGCGCCGTCGAGCAGCCATGTCAGTTTCTCAATGTCTGAATCAGTGAGCCGGTTTGTTGTTTCGACCGCATACACAATCGAAGAGCCTTTTTTGAAGAAATAGACCATAGGGGTATGTCGTTGTTAGAACAATTTTGACGCGAAGATACGAAATTTTACCGTATCTATCACCTTTCCTACAAAGAAAGGGGAGGAAAACATTGTCGTTCTCCTCCCCGATAGTTTAACTCTTACTTAAGTTCTGAGAAGTCCGGATTAGAAGTTATAACCTTCGATTTTCTTGCAGGCAGAAAATCCCGGCGCGTTGCGGTATGCTTCTTCGCTGCCGGCAGGTACACGGATTGTGCTTGTCAGCACGTTTTCTCCTAAGGCATCTGCTTCAACCTCCGGAGGAGTTGTAGCCAGAATATTTATTATCTTCAGTTCGGGATTGTCAGAGAAAGCGTTTGCTTCTATCTTCTTGATTGATGACGGAATAGTGATGGTATTTAAGTATTTACATTCGGCGAATGATTCGGTCGCTATAACCTCTGTGCCTTCTGCCAACACCAGATGTCCTTTGCGTCCGATAGGGCACAGCTGGAAGGTTTTCATATCGAAAGAATACAATGCGCCGTTAATTGAGCAAACGTTCACAGGGTCATTGTAGTCTGTTTCGATGTAAATATATTCAAGCTCATTAAATGTAAAATCATCCAATATACCAGAACCTCTGAAAGTCTTGGCATCCAATGGCCTGTTGTTTCCAGAGAGTGTGTTAGCCACTTTATATTGCTTTGGCACATACAGCCTTTTGAAAAAACCAGATATTCCCGTTTTAAAAGGATACTGCATATAAATCCTAAGAAATCTCCAACCAATCACAGTTGGTTTGTATGTTTCATGATTAACATTTCCATTTTCGTCAATAAATGACATATTGGCAATCTCGGGAAGTACTATATTTTCTCCGATACCCGAGAGTGTTCTTACGGCAGTGACCATCTTTGCTTCAGAATGTCCGGATGTTTTTTCTGTTACATATATATTTTCAAAACATATTTCCAAATCAGTATATCTGTTTTTGTAATATTCATTTGTGGAATAAATGTCATTCTTACAATCAGGAAGTTCATCGCCTTGTATGTATTCCAGAAATGGCATTTTGATGTTTGTATCGCGAATCGCTTCTTGTTTCACAATCTTTCCACCAATGGAGTCATCATTGTCGTTAGAACATGCAGCAAGACTAAGCCCTGCCAACAATGCAAAAGTTAGTTTCAGTAATTTCATAAGCG
>CAYVNJ010000056.1:0-12273 GCA_964452865.1 uncultured Sangeribacter sp.
ACTGAACGAAAGCTATACTCCATACGTCATCGAAACATCTATCGGTGTCGACCGAATGTTCCTGTCTGTATTCTGTTCTGCTTACGAAGAAGAGAAACTCGAAGGTGGCGACAGCCGGGTGGTATTGCACCTGCCGGCACCGCTTGCTCCGGTCAAATGCGCTATACTTCCGCTCGTACGTAAAGACGGACTGCCCGAAAAAGCACGCGAAATACAGCATGCCCTTCGTTTCGACTTCACATGTCAATATGACGAGAAAGACTCTATAGGAAAGCGCTATCGCCGTCAGGATGCAATAGGCACTCCTTACTGTATCACGGTTGACCACCAGACTCTCGAAGACGGTACTGTCACACTCCGCCATCGAGACTCCATGGCACAGGAAAGAGTTGCTGCCGATTCGCTTGTCAGTCTTCTCGCTGAGAAAGTAAGCCTTAACTCATTACTTAAAAAACTCATCTGATTATGACACTTATTAAGAAAATATTTGCCGCTGTTGCTATCATTGTCGGTGCGTCATCGTTGCAATCTTGCAACTACAATTCATTGGTGGAACAACAACAGACCGTCGATGAAACGTGGGCACAGGTTGAAAATCAGTACCAACGCAGAGCCGACCTAATTCCCAATCTGGTCAATACGGTGAAAGGTTACACCGGCCATGAGTCGGAAACTCTGATTAAGGTGACTGAGGCAAGAGCCAAAGCAACGTCAATAACCATAGACCCTGCAAATCTTGACGAAGAAACACTGGCGAAATATCAGCAGGCGCAATCAGAATTATCTGGCGCGCTAAAGTCGTTGCTGGCCGTGACAGAGGCCTATCCTGACCTCAAGGCCAATGAAAATTTCATGAACCTGCAGACACAGCTCGAGGGTACGGAAAATCGTATAGCAACCGAACGTAAGCGCTACACATCTGCAGTTAAGGAATACAATACATCAATCAAAAAATTCCCGACGGTCATATATGCCGGGTGGTTCGGTTTCAAGGAGAAACCTCAGTTCAAGGCCGAAGCCGGAGCTGAAAAAGCCCCCGAAGTACAGTTTTGAAGAGCAATATAGGATATGATATCAGTCAATAAGATAATGCGTCTATACTTTCCGTTGGTCATTATTGGTGGCCTTTGTCTCCTGCCTTCATGTATGGATGACAACGATGAAGATTATTCATCCTGGAAGCAAGATAACGATAAATATGTTGAGCAGCAGGCTGCAATGACAAATGATGATGGAACGTTGTTCTACGAAAGGATTGTTCCCGATTGGTCTACCGGTACGTCAATACTGATTCATTGGTATAATGACCGTTCTGCAACCGACAACAGAATACCTCCATTGTTCAATTCCTGGACTAAGGTTAAGTACCATGTTAGCCTTTGCGACGGCACACCGGTCGATTCATCATACCTGAGAAAGGACAGTGTATATTCTTCGAGACCCTCAAGCAATATAGTAGGTTGGCAGGTTGCTGTCATGAATATGTGTCCGGGAGATTCATGTCGTGTGATAATTCCGGCCAAAGCGGCATACGGTAGTGCAAAGAATGGTCTTGTCAAGCCATATTCAGCCCTCGTATACGAAATGAAACTTGTAGACGTAACCGCATACGAAATACCACAATAAATATTAACTAACTACAAATAATCAAGCATGAAAAGATATGTAGCGGCGGCCGGTTCATTGTTGGCTATAGGAGGTCTGATAATGGCTTCGTCGGCATCCCGGACTATAATCGAGCACCTCGAAATGAGCGGTCTCATTCCACTGACCGTTCCCGTTTATAATGATACAGTCAACCCGCATGGTAGGAAATATGACTCGAATTCTTTAGTAAATACCCACATCAATCCGGATGCGCTGAACTATTCCAAGGCAGAGGTATCCGACTCTACAGGTTTTACTCTGTCTGTCCCCAAAAACGGATTCGCTCTCACTGCAGGGCGAACACGTCTGAGAGCGGAACGTTTTTTCAAAGGCAAAGTGGAAGTTAAAGCCAACGTACCGGTAGTCATTCTTTTGGATAATAAAGAAATAATATCGAAACAAGACAATCAATTGGCTGACAAGTCGGCTGCTATTACACTTTCTCCCGAACAGACATATACTCTTGATGTACGTACACTGACCGCAGCCGGTAATGATACTGTTGTTCCCAAATTGTCTGTAACAATTGTGCCTGACAGACAGTTTGATAATGTAGAACTGAATATCGCACCCGACCTCAAGAACCGTTTTGCAGTGACAGACCTTACTCTTGGCAATCGTGTCAATTATGTAAGTATGTCTCCGGACGGGCGGTACTATATTACGTCTTTTACCAATACATATTCTAAAGACAAGAAGTATTCTTATACTACTATATGTGATACCCGTACAGGACGTACCACATATCGCACCACTATTCCCGGTATAGCTTGGTTGCCTTCCGGAGCTAAGGCCTATTATATGGTTGACGGATTGAACGGCAAGGATATACGTACTGTAAATCCCACCACCGGCACTGACGAAGTTTTGGCTGCAGACATACCTTCGGATGCTAAGATAATCGCATGGAGTCCCGATATGTCTTACTTCCTGTTCTACACCGAGGACAAAGGTGTCAAAGAGGAAGGCCCGTTGCGCCGATATGCAGAACCTGACGACCGTCTCCCGGGATTTCGCGAGCGAAACTTCTTAAATATGTATAATGTAAACACCGGCGTCCAGACAACATTGACCGGTGGTACGGCTTCGACATCTTTTGCTGATATATCGCCCGACGGTGAGACAATCATATATGCCTCGACAAAGACCACGCCGAGTGAATTCCCGTTCTATGTCAATAATATCATCAGTCTTAATCTCAAGACTATGAAAACCGACACAATTGTGGCAAATGACCCGTATGTCAGGAGCGCGGCCTATTCGCCGGATGGTCGTAGCCTTGTGCTGACCGGCGGCCCGTTATCGTTTAATGCTGTCGGTAATAACTCCGGAGAGAATCCAATACCAAACGATTTTGATACGCAGGCCTACTTGATGAACCTTGCCACCCGCGATGTGAAACCCCTTACAAAAAACTTCAACCCGGCAATAGTCAGCGACCCGGTATGGAATAGGGCGGACAACAAAATATACTTCATTGCCGAAGACGGTTTCTATCGACGCATCTATTGCTGCAATCCAGCAACAGGAGATATAAAGTCGCTTCCACAGGAAGTGGATGTGGTGCGTCAGTATTCCATTGGGCGCGACGAAAGCGGTTGGTTGTGCTATTCCGGCAATAGCCTTGACAAAATGGGTGCAGCATATATGCTTAATCTCAAGAATGGCAAAAATACTCTCATAGCCAATCCGTTTGATGAAACGCTCTCAAAAATGGAACTTGGCAAGTGTGAACCGTGGACATTTACAGCTAAGGATGGTACACAGATTGACGGTATGATGTGTCTTCCCCCGGATTTCGATTCATCAAAGAAATATCCTTTGATAGTCTATTATTATGGAGGCACATCCCCTTCTAACAATTCAATTACATCTCCCTACAATCCGCAGTTGCTTGCATCGCGCGGCTATGTAGTCTATGTTCTCAATCCGAGTGGTACAACCGGTTATGGACAGGAATTCTCTGCGCGTCATGTCAATGCATGGGGCAAACGTACTGCCGACGAAATCATCCAGGGTACAAAGGAGTTTGTTAAAGCACATCCTTTTGTCGACGGAAAGAAGATTGGCTGCATGGGAGCTTCTTACGGTGGTTTCATGACAGAATATCTGCAGACGCAGACAGATATTTTCGCAGCCGCTGTATCTCACGCCGGTATTTCGAATGTAACGAGTTACTGGGGTGAAGGTTTCTGGGGATATTCATATAACTCTGTAGCGGCAGCTCAATCTTACCCCTGGACAGACCCTGAGTTGTTTACAAAACAAGGAGCGCTTTTCAATGCTGACAAAATTCACACCCCACTCTTGCTTCTGCATGGAACGGTAGACACCAATGTGCCTATTGGTGAAAGCATCCAGCTTTTCAATGCACTGAAGATTCTTGGCCGAGAAGTAGAGTTCATATCAGTAGATGGTGAGAACCACTTCGTACTTGACTATGAAAAACGTATTCTCTGGCAAAATACCATTATGGCATGGTTTGCCAAATGGTTGCAGGATGACCCGCGTTGGTGGGATGAGATGTATCCTCAGGTACATCTTTGAAGAAAAGACGATTACTCCGAATAACGCAGAGAAGTTAGATAATCAAGGGAATAAGTTTTATCCGGTTCTTAATGTTCCGGATAAAACTTTATTTATGAATAAATGATATTATCGCTTGGTAATGTAAAAAAATACAAAAAAAGATAAAAAAATTCGTGGTCTGTTGCATATTTTTGGTGTAATGTATTAACTTTGCAAGAACGAATGTATCTCTTGGGTAGAGAAAAAGAGAATCTGCAAAACAATGAAGAGGATTATAGCGTGTACACTTTCTGTCCTCGCCACGATTCTAGTTTATGGACAGTCCGTATCCGACTCAGTGAAGGTGTACTTCAATATAAGCCAATGGCAGTATGACCCTGCTCTTGGTGACAATGCGGCTTCGATGGATGATTTCATCGAAAGCGTCCGCATTGCCAATGAGACGCATAATCTTGATAGTGTCATCATCCGCTCATATTCTTCTCCCGACGGGCCAGACCGTTTTAATCAGCGGCTCGCTGTAAAGCGAGGCAAAACCATCGCCGGGCTAATTGCTGACAGGACCGGCATAAATCACGACTTAATATCAACTATACCTAATGGTGTGTCGTGGGTAGAACTCCGTCGTCTTGTGGCGGATACCCCGGATGTACCTTCGCGTGAAAAGATATTAGATATTATCGACAATACCCCCATATGGGTTTTCGATACCAAAGGCCGTATCATAGACGGACGTAAGAAACAACTTATGGAACTCCGCGGCGGTCGTCCATATAATTGGATGCTCAAGCATCTCTTTCCTAAGTTGCGCAGCGCTGTAGCGGTGTCTCTTTGCGTAAAGAACGCCATAAATCCGGATGAGAGAATAGCGGATTCCACCTGTGACACCAATAGG
Organism: uncultured Sangeribacter sp.; assembly: GCA_964452865.1. GTDB lineage: Bacteria > Bacteroidota > Bacteroidia > Bacteroidales > Muribaculaceae > Lepagella. The sequence continues at coordinate 5,072 of CAYVNJ010000056.1, forward strand.
ATTAGTCAGACCCCTGCCTCGTTTCATCCGTTCGTGATTGAACAGACTGATGAAACGACCTATGAACCGGTTGATACACTAAATCTCATTAAATATAAATGCGCCCCCCCTGAATATCGTTTTTCTCTTAAGACCAACATGTTGTACTATGCAGCTCTTCTGCCAAACATAGAAATAGAGTGGCTCATAAACAACCATTGGTCGGTAGCACTCGAAGGTAATTTTGCCTCTTGGGGCAGCTATAAGCGGCAGCGGAGCTATCGACTCACCCTCCTTGACGCCGAAGGTAAATATTGGATTAAACCCCGCGCTGCGTGGCACGGCATGTATGTCGGTCTTATAGCCGGCGGTGGGTGGTATGATTTAGAGAAAGGTTCTCCCGGTCATTATGGTTGGGGTACGATATCCGGCCTCTCGTTAGGCTACATGTGGCCTATAGGTCGTTCACTTTCTCTTGAGGCAGGGGTAGGCGTGGGATATATGTACACCCGCTACAAGGATTATGAACCCATTGAGGGACATCATGTTTATCTGCGCACCAAAGACATTCACTACTTTGGCCCGATAAAGCTGAATTTTTCTATTGCATGGCGCTTCATGGAAGTCAAAAAACATAAACTCACAACTCCGGCTCTATGAAGGTTTGCAGATATAATATTATAGCTCTTGTATTGACTGTATTGCCAATGCTGGTGTCGTGCAGGCAGGAACTGTGTTATGACCACTATCCTGTGCTTGATATACAATTTTCGTGGGAGCAGGAGTGGGAGCGTGACTATGGAAAGTACCACATAGACGAGTGGGATGAAGACTACTACGGCTGTGAGTATGACGAAATACGCCCCGGTATGCCTGAATGGGTCAATATGGTAAGCTATTATGACGATGGTCGTCAGAGCGATGCATTCATGTCGCCGTCGGGAAAACGCTTCATAGTCGATGCCGGCGAGGGTCGCTCAGTACTGCTTTATAATGGCGACACGGAATTCATCGTATTGTCTGATGTTGCATCGATGAACGATGCACGTGCCACAGCAACCTCCCGCTCGCGTTCACGCATCTCATTGACGGCTATGTATGAAACGTATCAGAATGCTCGCACAACTAATCCGCCAGATGTACTGTATTCTGCATTTATTGAGGATATTCCCGGCATCAGCAATCATGAAGTACGCGAAATGCCGGTCAAGATGCAGCCTTTGGTCTTTACCTATATCATTAAGTACGAATTTGAATATGGCATCCAGCATGTTGCTCTTGCACGTGGGGCACTCGGCGGAATGGCGGAATCGGTATATCTGAGGACCGGTGTCTCATCCGACGAATCGACCATCATTCTTTTCGACTGCGATATTAAGGATAGCGGTTGTCAGGCGAATGTCCGCTCCTTCGGTATTCCAGGCTTCCCGGATTCATATTATGGACAAACTGCACCGACTGCAATCGACCATCCATATACATTGAACCTGGAAGTGATGCTCCGCAATGGAAAGACACTCGAATTTAATTTCGACATTAGCGACCAGATAAAAAATCAGCCTCGCGGAGGTGTGATTACAGTGGGAGGAATTAAAATTGAAGACGAGCAAGGAGCATCTGATTCCGGATTTGACGTAGGTGTAGATGATTGGGGTGACGAAGGAGACATAATCGACCTACCTATAGGAGGGCAGACCAATAAATAAAACGAACAGATAAAAATTAATCAGAACAAATAAACAATTATAAACAAATCAATCACACTAATTTTCAACAACATGAAAAAGAAGTTTTTCTATCTCGCAGCAAGTGCACTTGCCCTTACGGCATGTACTTCTGAGAACGTCGTCGACGACGCCGTTCTGACCAGCAATGCCATCGGATTCGAGAACGTGGTTAACAAGTCTACCCGTGCAGACCTGACAAAAGACAATCTGGAACTTTTCCAGGTGTATGGCTACTACGTTACTCCTTCTGAAAACAAAATTGCTGTGCCCGTTTTTCAAAATGTTCCGGTAAGATGGAACAAGACGCGCCTTGCCTGGGAATACGATGGTCAGACACGTTATTGGCTTGAGGGTGAAAAATACTATTTCTACGCATACAGCTGCGGTAGTGTAGCTAAACTTGACAAGAAGTATGGTTCATTCGATATGAATATGGACAATGGCGTGAGAGTAGAAGACCGCGTACTCAAAATCAATGGTTACCTGTGTGACAATACGCACCAGCACGACCTGATTTTTGCAACAAATACAGGTGCTACTGAAACCGACAAATTTGTTGGTATCACAGGTAAGCTCAAAGACAATGACAAAGTATCGCTGCAGTTCAACCACATTCTTTCAAAAGTTAGAGCACAGTTTACAAGTCAGTTCCCCGCTGATTACACTGTGAAAGTCAGCGAGGTACGTATCGGCAACATATACAATCAGGGCGACTACCATCCCTTTGCCACAGAAGGTTGGATAAATGTTAAACGACTCAGTGACAAAGCACAAGTCGACCTTGCAACTACCACTAAGGTTATAAGTCCAGAAGGCGAAATTGACGCTCAGTATATCACTACCTCTTCTGCCACTGACCCCGTAAAGACAGGTTATGCCTACGTAATCCCTAAAACCTACGGTACTGATGACACAGTTACACTTGCTTTCCATATCGTAGTTGAAAACAAGGGAGAGGTCATATTTTCTAAAGATATGTACGGCACATTCAATCCCAACTGGGACCCCGGATATACCTACGTATATGATGTGAAACTTGACGGTAACGCTGCTAACCTCGAACCTATTGTCTTCACAACGGTTACCGACGGAGATGGCGCAGTAGTTGACTGGGAGAAAGAAACTACTGTAAATTTCAGTGTTAAAAAAGACTGACAATACTAAAGATTAAATCTTAACGACAACTGCGCCGCTCTATACCGGCGGCGCAGTTGTTCTCTCTCGATAAAAAATTACAAAATCTCTCCAACCACAAAAAGATATACACCTATTTAAATGATGTTTTGCAGACTGAGAAATATATTGCTTGTGTCGTCGGCCGCGTGGTTGATGATGTCTTGCCAGTCAGATGCTGACGAACCCGAAACTGAGAGCAACGAAATGTTCTTCACGACCGAGGTAACTTCTCGCGCTGCGCTAGTCAGCAACAGCAACATCATCAACACCCCTTTTATTGTCTTTGGCGACATGATTAGTATTGACAGACGCCCGGACAGTAAATTGATACCTACGTACAACGGTGCAGAGGTTAGATTTGATAGCTCATTAGGGAAGTGGATTTGCAATGAATCCAGATATTGGTTTTCCGACTATCAACATTCCTTTGTAGCCGTTCAACCATCAAAATCAGATAATCTCTCCAACTTTCAATTTTCGGACAATCAGTTAAACTTCATATATTCCCAACCTGCTGACTATAAAGCAGCCGACGACCTTCTCATAGCCACCCTCCGACGTAATTACAGCAAGATGCAGGAGAGCAACGCAGCGCCGTTGAAATTTGGCCATGCACTCACGAATCTGAATATCGTAATAACATATACTGACCCAACTCTATCCATGACGTCACCGTTGACAGTCAGGAGTTTATCGTTCAAGAATATTCCTAAAACAGCAACATATGCAGTCTCACCTGCTCCGCTCAGCGGCAACTCAATGACAAACGACTGTATATATTACGATGATGATGTTCCGGGCGCGATGTCCGACGGCTGGACAGTAATAAAAAGAGCTGACCTGGAAATCAACTTCAGTGCCGAAGGCAACGATGCAAGAATAATACCTAACGATAATAAGGGTCATTATCTGTTTACAAGCGATGACCCTCTCTTGCTTATCCCGAATCCTGCTACTCCGACGGAAATGGTCATCTCATATTCTATATATGAGGACTTTGGGCGTGAACACAATGATAAGACCACCACACTTATCATTCCTAAAGGGTGGAATGCAGGTCTTAATTATATTCTGTCAATAACCATAACAAACGAATCAGTACTGTTCAACATAGATGTGGCCGACTGGAAAGAAGGTACATCAACCGACACTACAGTACCAAGGTAATAATAAACCGACCGGATATGAACATTACTATAAAACCATCATACCTTGTTCTGGGGGCAGCTCTCTTTCTCACAGCTTGCTCACAGGACAATATGCCAGGGCATTATGAGGGTGAAAACAACCGGATTGTTTTTCGGACATCGCTGTCGGAAAACGCCACCCGTGCTGATGTCCTGACAAAGGACAATCTGCCGTATTTCTATGTGACAGCCTTTGATTTTGAGGACCCTACGTTGATAAAGGACGGTGTTATGGAACCACATTTTGCCAATGAAAAAGTCAACGTTATCAGTGGGGATAAAGCCTATACTTCGCCCAAGTGCTGTTGGCCCGACCAAAATAAGGAAAGCCATCAGGTATGCTTCTTTGGCTTTTATCCGGGACTGCCGGAAATAAGTGGGACTGGATTAGAAAACACATCGACAGACAACACTGTCGACTACAAACTCAATCGTTTCCGAGTCGCTGAAGACATCGCCGACCAGGTGGATTTCATCACAGCATACACCACTGGGTCAATGGCTGACAATTTCTTTAAAGGCATCATCCTTCCTTTTGCTCATCAGTTGAGCCGGATAGAGGTCAAAGCTTATGGTGAACACAAGAGTTGTGACATTGAGATAGCCGGTGTTCGAATCGGAGGTATCGGGGTAGAGAGTACATTTGACTTCAAACCAATTGAAGGTGGCGGCCAGTGGTCAGGCAGTCCTACCCGCGGGATTGTAGAGTATATATTCCGTGAGGGTGATAAGATTGTGTCCTGCGGCAAAAATCACCCTATCAAAGCAGGAGATGCAATCTCAATAATGGGTAGCAAGCGTGCCGACAATAATAATTGCGCTATGATTATCCCTTCTACCTACAATGAATGGGATTATGCCACAGACTGTCACAACAGCAATAAGCAGATGTATATCAGTGTACTGCTCAGAGTGACCGATGCCACGCTCACAGCAGGAATAAATCCTACTGAGAAACAACGCTACCCATATCGGGATTTGTCGCAGGGTGCCCAATCGCTATCAATTCCAATCGAATATTTAGCTGTCAACAAGGCAACCGGGGAAGTGATTACCCGTCTTTATAAAAACGGCAATAACTATTATACCGATTCGAAATTCAACACCCTTTACACAGTTGATGCTACTGAGGAGGTGAAGGAATTCGGATGGGCGGCACTCCCCGTGAAAGCCACATGGATTCCGGGATATACCTATACCTATACTCTTGATTATACTCATGGAGTGGGTTTGCATGACCCCGAGGTTACGACTACCGCTCCCGGAGCAGGAGAACCTGTGATTAGCGATAAAGTAGGCATCACCTACACTGTCAAGGAGTGGAAAAATGGCGGTGGAAACGAATTTCCTGTTCCCGGTTCCTAAATAATTAATAATACTATGAAACTAATTAATCATATATATGGACTGACCGCTCTCATATCGCTTCCGGTGATTCTATCATCATGTTCACAGTATGAATTGCCTGATGAGCGCTTTTTTACTGGCGGCGACGAAATCTCGTTTGTAGCCTCACTGCCGGGTGTGGGTACGCGCACCATTTATAATGTGGCAGATAGTCTCGACAAGCACGGCTTCATTGTTTCGGGAATCAGTCCCGAAGCAGAACCAATTGACGGTATAGTCCCTTTTCATTTCGTAGATGAGCCCGTGACCATGCAGGCTGACGGTGCTTTCCGAGGCGACAGCTGCAGATGGCCCCCCAATCCCTCAAAGAAGATTGGCAGTCTGAAGTTTTTCGCATTCCACCCCTCGCGTGCCGAAATGAAGAAACGTGCCGGTGTGGGCGAAGAGTGTTTCATATATTCAAATTCAACGAAGAAGGATGATGAGGGGGTCAACTACAATCTGTGGCTGACCAAATTTCGCGTGGCACCGGATATTGCCAAGCAGGTCGATTTTGTCACCGCCATTGGCGAAGGCAACAAAACTCAGCATCTTTACAGCGGCATCAAGATTGCCTTCGAGCACCAGCTTTGCGGCGTCGAAATCGCTGCGTGGGGTGCCAGCCCACTCTACGACATCGAAGTGGCCGGCTGGCGTATTGGCGGCATTGTCGTAGAGGCCGACTTCAGCCTATCTACCGAGATTGCGAATCCAGGGCAGAATGAAGAAAATTCTATCGGCGAGTGGTTCATCAACAGCGACCCTCTACGCGGATATGTTGATTATGTCTTCTCCCCGCAAGATAAAGTGGTGCGTATCAACTCATCCGAGCACAACACCAAAGAGACTGCCGTCTCACTACTCGGCGGTGGAGGCAAAGCTATGGTCATTCCCCAGAAGCAAGGCATGTGGGACCACACCAATGACAAGAACACATCTCCCAAAGGCATGTATTTCAGCGCCCTCGTGCGCATAACCCAGCATGACGGCGACCACCACCGCATCTTCCCTTCTACTGACCCCGAGTCGCAGGACTACATCGTATTCCTATCCGTGCGTAAGTCTGACGGCGTCGTCATGCAGCGCCTGGACAAATACGGGAATGTCTACGGTACCTCTACAAAATACAATATCCCGGACACTGAGGAGCTACGCCATTACGGTTGGGCCGCTGCCCCGGCAACGGTTGACTGGAAGCCTGGATATACCTACCGCTACGTGCTGGACTACACGAACGGCGTGGGAGTCCACGACCCCTACGACCACAATCCCGGAAGCCCCATGATAGATTGGGGCGGTGTAGAGGTCACCACCACCACCGGCGAGTGGGGTATCGGTGGCACTATCGGTAAGGATAGCTGGGGTGCAAATACTAATAACACCGCTCCTGACGGTACTGTCTGGTGGAAGTGATTATTCCCCCTTTCCGACCTCCAACTATTTAAAGCAATATCACAATGCACAAAATATCAACATATATTTTCCGCCTCCAATCGGCAGCTATTTTATTTCTGATACTGACATTAACGGGCTGCACAGATGATTTGATTTATTCTTCTTTCGGTGAATGTGATGATCCGGGACGCAAAGTTATGATGCCCCTGAATATTAACGTGGAAGAGATAGTCTCATTAAACTCCGCAACCCGCAGTGATGATGACGATGATTTCTATCCGACCGTAGAGGAACCCAATCCCACCATTTCCGAAGACGAGTCGCGCCTGCATGACTTTTGGCTCCTGCAGTA
>CAYVNJ010000057.1:0-12190 GCA_964452865.1 uncultured Sangeribacter sp.
CTCAATCAAGAATGTTGAGCGTCTTGAATATCCAGAACTCGGTATGGAGGCTATATGGAAAATCGAGGTCGAAGACTTCCCCGCATTCATCCTTGTAGATAATAAAGGCAACGATTTCTTCAAGCAAATCAAACCTCGATGTGAGGGTTGCTCGATGAAGTAACAGAGCATAATTATTTCTACAAAGGGGCAGTGTCATAAAAACGCTGCCCCTCAATTATTACATACATATCATACCCTTCATACTGATAGCTTTATTTTGCATATATTGGTCTTTTAGCTAAATTTGCACGTCATGAAAGAAGAGAACATAATTAACACACACGATACCGCCTCAGAATTCGCTCAGGTAAAAAATGATTGTCGAGATGTATTCCGCGCAAAAATGACAGACTATGGCACATCATGGCGACTGATGCGTCCCTCAAGTCTGACTGACCAGATATACATAAAAGCAAATCGGATACGTACCCTTGAGGAAAAGCATGAAGCAAGAGTTGACGAAGGAATAGTGCCTGAATTCGTCGGAATTGTCAATTACTGTGTTATGGCGCTTATTCAGGTCGAACTCGGTCCGGGAGCTGACCTTTCGGAAGAAGACGCTCTGAGCCTATATGACAAATGGTTAGACATGGCGACAAGACTGATGTCTGACAAAAATCATGACTATGATGAGGCATGGCGCAATATGCGTGTCTCGAGCTTCACCGACATAATACTCACAAAACTACGCAGGACAAAGCAGATTGAAGACCATGACGGCAAGACTCTCGTTTCGGAAGGAGTCGACGCCAACTATATGGACATGATAAACTATGCCCTCTTCGCACTCATCAAACTTACAATCGGCTGAACACAGACCGCGCATACCGGCAAGAGCAATCAAGTGGACATCTGTACTCTCACGGATAATACTCGGGATTGTATTCTGTCTGTCGGGCTATGCCAAGGCAATTGACCCATGGGGTACAGTCTTCAAACTCGATGACTATCTTGCCGCCATGGGGATGACTATTCCGGCAACAATAGTTGCTATAGCCGCATTCATACTCCCCGCTGCTGAATTTGCTCTTGGAATTTTCAATCTGCTCGGATGTTTCAGGAGGACAACAGCTTGGTCTACATTGGCTTTTATGTGTATCATGCTTCCTCTGACTGCATGGATTGCATTGACAGACCCGGTGGCCGATTGCGGTTGTTTCGGCGACGCATACATAATATCTAACACTGCCACTTTCTGGAAAAATGTCGTACTTACTGCGTGCGCCGTGGTAATCTCTATAACACCGAAAAAGTTTCCGGCTATAATAACTCCTGCTTTACAGTGGACAGGCGCAGCCGCAACATGCGCCTTTATATTGGCAATCAGCATGACAGGCTATTATATCCAGCCACTCGAAGATTATCGTCCTTACCCTGTCGGCTCGAATTTATTTGCCGAATATTCTGATGAAGATAATGAGGAGGATTATGAATTTATATATTCGCGCAATGGTGAGAGCAAATCTTTCGCAATAGACAATCTACCTGATGAAAAGGACGGCTGGCAATTCGTAGACCGCAAATCACTCTCACCCGTCACTATAGAAACCGACAGGCTAACAATTTGGGACGAATCAGGTATTGAAAATCTGACCGATGCTGAAGCAGAGCACACCGGGCGTGCAATATATCTTTTTGTGGCAGAGCCTCATGGAGTTGAGGCCGCCTCCTCCTGGGAAATAAACTCCATTGCGCGAAACGCTGATAAAGCAGGAATATCCTTTGCAGCAATAATGTCGGCCGACAGTGTGGCTATTGATGACTGGCGTGACCTGACAATGGCCGACTATCCTATATATCGTGCTGAGGACACAACAATAAAGGAAATTGTACGTGGTAATCCCGCAGTAGTTTACACCCGCGACAACCGAATCATTTGGAAAGCGGCCCTTTCCGGAGTAGACTCAGAAAGATTGTTCACTCCGGATGACAAGGGAATCATTTATCCTTCTTCTCCCGCAGGTCTTCCTGATACATCGAACACTCTTTTCGTGCTTGTAACCGTCTATCTGTCTGCAATGGGTTTTATAATTCTGACAGGACACTTGGGGACACTCATGCGTGGTGGTAAGGTTCGCCGCGCAAAATAGTCAACGCCCTATAAGTCTGCTCTACAAAAAACAGGCGTACCATTTCATGGGCAAAAGTCATTCTTGACAAGGACACCATACCGTCGGCACGGTCGTAAACATCTTTAGAAAAACCGTACGGTCCACCCACGGCAAAAACAAGCCTCTTGAGTCCGGAAGCCATTCTTTTCTGCAGATATTCGGAATATTCAACTGAGGTCATTTCACGACCACGCTCATCGAGAAGTACAAGCATGTCAGAGCTATTGACACACTTGAGAATGGACTGTCCCTCAACATTCTTTTGAGCTTCGGAAGATTTCTGTTTGCGGACGTCTGCCACTGTCACTATCGAAAAAGGTATGTAATGGCCTAAACGCTCAGCGTACTGAGTGATGCCGCGAGCCAGCCAATCCGTAACAGTCTTCCCGACAACCAATAAAACGACCTCCATAATCATAATTTTAGTTATAACTCATGCAAAATTACAATAAACAGATGAAAAAATTGCAGAATAAATTTGTTTATTGCGATTTTGTGCTTACCTTTGCTTTCAGCTAATATTGCTTTCAAATCTAAAACCTATCATAATATGAAGAAATTCTACTCAACACTCATGGCAGCCGCCCTCATGACAGTCGCGGCTCAGAGCGCTTCGGCGGAAGTTCCCACTCCAATCACCACAGTTCCAGAAGGTCGTACCGTAGAATATACCAAGTCGGGCTACTCCTACTCGGTTGCGAATTACGACTTCCTCCACACTTTTGTCGAGGGCAAGACCGGTTCAATAATCTGGACCGACAACAACGAAGTCTATTTCAAGGACTTTATGCTCAGCTACGACTCAGATTTCTACATCAAAGGTCGTGTCGAGGGCGACGAAGTGATTGTCGACCTTCCCCAGACAATAGCTTGTATCGAATCAGAATACGGCACATACTGGAGAATACTCCAACTTATGGAAAAAACAGCCGAAGCGGAAACACCCGAGGATTTTCCATCATTCAATGTTGTAACAGAAAACAACCGCGTAGTCTTCAAGATTGACGGCGACAACCTCGAAATGAAGGACAAGACCAACGACTACATCTTAGGTCTGACCGACGGCTCTGGCGATTGGGTCTGGACCGGCGACTACGACGTGAAATGGACTCCGTTCTATGGAGAACCTCTCACCCCTCCTGAAACTGCCGAACAGGAAACTGGCTGGGAAATAATCGCAAGCGGCAATGGCCGAGACATAACAGTGGCATTCGACGGCAATGACTTCTGGATGAGCGGTTTCAGTACATATTTACCCAAATCATGGGTTAAAGGCACAATTGACGGCGACAAGGTGACATTCGAATCAGGACAATATCTCGGTCAAGATTCTCAGTTCAACCATACTGACTTCTTTGTTGCTGCAACCATTGAACAAATTGAAGGCGAATATATGTTGGTACGCGCTGATGACATCGTATTTGACTATGACAAAGAAGCAAAAACAATGTCAAGCAAAGGTACTATCGTAGTAAACTCAAACAACACCGACTACATCCGTTATCTTGAGGCATACCAGCAGCCTATTATCCGCGTTAAGCGTACAGAAGTGGAATCATACGTTCCTTCTAATCCCATCATCATTGCATGGCAAAATCCCGACCCGATTTTCGACCCGCTGTCGTCGCTCACATTCGAAGTACCACGCACAAGTGATAAAGACGACCTGCTCGATACATCGAACCTCTACTACCGCATCTACATCAACGATGATGCGCTCTATACATTCTATCCTGATGAATACAGTTCTTTGACTGCTCCTACCGAAAATATTAAATGGAACTTCAACGACCAGGTAGACTTTATTGCCGACGGAACATACCATGTGGTTTATTTCCAGGCAAAAGCCATCGAGCGTATAGGTGTGCAATCATTATACAAAGACGGTGACAAAGAATATACATCAGAAATTGTCTACGACAAACCAGCAGAAGTTATTCCATTTGTTGAAAGCATCGAAAATACAGGTGCGGTTGCTACTGAAATGTTCGACCTTCAGGGTCGCAAGGTTGCAAATCCTGACAACGGTATTTACATTATCCGCGAATACCGCCCAGACGGTACAACATCTGCCCGCAAAGTAGTGCGTCGTTAATTACTAAGATTTCATACAGATGAACATAAAACAATCTATGTTGCTAACGCTCATGGCAATCGCGCCATGGGCGTTAGCTTCTGCTGACACAACTTCAGCAGAATTTTCTTATGCTCCTTCATCACTGAACACATGGCAGTGGGGCACAGAAAAACCCTATGAGACTTACGACATTGCTATCCGCCTCGAAAATTCCTTACTCGTGGGCAAGAAAATCACAGGCATGACAGTGCCTGTTCCTTCTTCTCCGTACATAACTGATTTATCTGGCTGGCTCACTTCGGAACTGAAACTATCCGGCAAAAATAATGTGCCGGACATAGTCTCTGTCGCAGGCACAGTAGAGAACGGCATGCTCAATATAACATTCCCCGAACCATACACCATCACGGAAAACGGAGTGTACGTAGGCTATTCTCTGACAGTGGGCTCAAACGCCATTCAAGGTTCTGCCATGCCAATAGCCTGCGTATCAGGCGAAGCCGAAGGTTCATTCTATGTTCATACCTCAAGAGTATGGATGTCATGGTCTGACTTAAGCAATGAGCTCAGTCGTCGCTCGTCGATAGTAGTCAATGTTGAAGGCGATTTTAACTCCGACGCTGTAGGTGTGGTATCGCTGCCCAACATCATGGCAGACCCTGACGTAGAAGTAAATATACCTGTTACTCTTCGCAACGACGGTCTGGGTAGTATTTCTTCAATAGAGTATGACGTTGAAATCAACGGAGTTAAATCCAACTTCTCAAAAAATTTCGACAAACCTATAATGGAGCGCTTCCTGCTCACCGAATCAGTAGAATTACCCATAGGTATCATAAACTCCGTAGGACGCACCCAGTACACTCTGACAGTCACATCTGTCAACGGAAAGCCGAACAACTCTGCTTCAGCTTCAGCTTCAGGCAATGTAGATGTGGTATCGTTCCGACCCGTAAACCGTCCTCTTCTTGAGGAATACACTGCGTTCACTTGCGGATATTGCCCGCGAGGAATAGCAGCTTTTGAGCGTATGTACGAACTATATCCCGATGAGTTTATCGGAGTGGCATATCACGATGATGATGCTATTGCATTCACGACAACTTTCCCCAATCCGGCTCCGGCACTCCCGACAGCATGGATGAACCGTAGTGAACAATGCGACCCATATTTCGGAAAGACTGAAGGATATTTCGGTATTGAAGATTTCTGGAAAGAAATTCAGGCCAAAGAAGTACCTGTATCAATAGAACTACGCGTTGGCTGGACAGATGAAAATAAAACCAAAGTGACAGCCACTGCTGATGTGATATTCGTCCGTCCGGTTGACCAACAGTATTCCCTCACCTATCTTCTTGTGTCGGGAGGGATATCCAATCCCGACTGGTATCAGAGCAACTACTACTCAGGTGCATCGCCAACCGGGTGGATTGAAGAAATGAACCGATTCTTCTCTGCAGAGAAAATGATGCGAGGCCTCGTTTACGATGACATCGTAGCCATGTCTGCTCCTATAGCAGGCATTGAAGGCAGCCTGCCCGAATCGCCAGAGCCCTACAAAATCAACACACATACCTATGAATTCGACCTTGAAAAAGCATATAGCAGAGACAGAGTTAATCTCGTGCCCGACAAAAACAAGGTAAAAGTTGTAGGCATTGTACTTGATGCTGAAGGCAAAGCTGTCAACTCGTTCATGGCCGCACCCTCATTCACCGAAATAGACACGATTGAGGCTGCTGAGGCTGAGGTAATAAAAGCAGAATTGTACGATTTGAGCGGCCGTCGCCTTGAGTCAATGCCTGAGTCCGGAATATACATTGTACGCGAGATACTCATCAACGGAATGACACGCTCACACAAGGTAGTGTTGTAACAAAAAATTTGTTAATTTTGCACTTGATTTAATAGGCTGACAAGCTACAAAGAATTCGATAATGAAAGATACCGAACTGATAGACCGTCTCATCGACCTCGCATTTGCGGAAGACATAGGTCCGGGCGATTACACGACATTGTCTACAATTCCCGCTGAAGCTCATGGCAAATCCAAACTTCTTGTCAAAGAGGAAGGAATAGTCAGTGGCGTTGAAATCGCAGCCCGGGTGCTTCACCGTATCGACCCTGAAATAAAGATTGAGAAGTTTATTTCGGACGGTATGCCCGTAAAACCCGGAGATATCGTATTCACTGCCGAAGGTTCGACACGGTCGTTGCTCACAGCCGAACGTACGCTGCTTAACATCATGCAACGCATGAGCGGAGTTGCAACTATGACAGCTCGTTATCAGAACGAACTCAAAGGGCTTAAAGCCAAAGTACTCGATACTCGTAAGACCACGCCGGGCATGCGTCTGCTTGAAAAACAGGCCATACTCCACGGAGGAGGTGCCAATCACCGCATGGGTCTTTACGATATGATTTTAATCAAGGACAACCACATCGACTTCGCCGGCGGAATAAAACCCGCCGTCGAAGCCGCTCGCAAATATTGCCGGAATAATAATCTTGACCTTCGTATCGAAGTCGAAGCACGTAATCTTGATGATGTAAGACTGCTGACTGAACTCGGAGTAGACAGGATTATGTTCGACAATTTTACCCCGGAACTCACCCGCCGTGGAGTAGAGATAGTCAATCGCAAATGCGAGACAGAATCTTCCGGCGGCATAACACTCGACACTCTGCGCAACTATGGCGAAACAGGTGTTGATTACATTTCCGTCGGAGCTCTCACCCATTCCGTCAAAGGACTCGACCTATCATTCAAAGCCGTATAATCCCTGACATCAATCATGAAAAATCTGCGCAACAATCTTCTCTTCTCCCTGATGGCAATAATAGCCATGACCATTATTTCCTCATGCAAACATGAGACAACCACACACATTACCCAACAGGGACGTGCTACGCGCGAGCTCGACCTCAACGAGTTTGTTTGTGTACAGACAACATCATCTATTGATATCTACTACACTCAAGGACAAGATTCAAAAATCAAAATCGATGCTCCCAAACATCTTATAGACTATGTAGTGGCAACCGTTGAGAAAGGAGTTCTCATCATAACATTTGACACGAAGGGTGAAAGTGTGCAGCTGTCCCCCGATGACACAATCGACATCAGTGTATCAGGCCCTCATGCCAATGGTTTTTACTCAAAATCATCAGGAAATATCATCATCGAAAACGACATCAAAGAGGACGGCAAAATAGAATTCGGAGCGTCAAGCTCCGGCGACATCAAAGTAATTGGCTCAGTCACTTGTGAAGATTTTGTAGCTCAATCTGAAAGTTCCGGAGACATTGGCATCCAGGCTCTTCGCTGTTCTGATATGATAGTTAAGGCATCCAGCTCCGGCGATATCCGTATCAAAGATTGCCAGACACGTACAGTCTCTGCCGAGACATCTTCAGCGGGCGACATTTCCATTTATGGTTATGCAATACATGCTGTCCTTCGTGCCAAGTCATCCGGCGATATCTTCTGCCGAGACCTGCTCTGCAAAACACTGAAAGCTTCTGCCACATCCAACGGTGAAATCAGATGTAATGCAAGCGAATCTGCCATAATCGAAAGTAACGGACACGCTTATGTCTACCTTTATGGCAATCCACCGAAAATCGATACTTCGAAAGCTGTACGCTATAAGGTTCTCTGACCTGAATCACGCTAAAAAACAAAACGACCCGTCAGCTTGTTCATAGCTATAAAGACACACCTTAATTATAAATTAAAAGTTTTGAAGCTATGGAAAAATTTCAGGAAATCATTAACTCAGACAAACCTGTTTTAGTCGACTTTTTCGCAACATGGTGCGGACCATGTAAAATGATGCATCCTATTCTTGAAGACTTACATGCAAAAGTCGAAGGCAAAGCCAGAATTATTAAGGTAGATATTGATAAAAACGAAGCACTCGCAGCACAGTACAAAGTTCAGTCTGTACCTACTCTTATAATCTTCAAGAACGGTGAACCACAATGGAGAGGTGCAGGAGTACATTCAGCAGATGATTTACTAAAACGCATCAATGAGTTTGTGTGAGATACACCCGCACTATAAACATGAGAATATCTGCAAGACCGTTAACATTTATCCTCGTCGTGATGATGCTTATTATCCCGGCGAGGACTCTTTTTGCCGCCGATTCAAAATTTGACAACGAAACCCTGCACTACGTAATAGCTTACAAATGGGGACTAATCCATAAAGAAACGGGTACTGCTACTCTAACACTCAAAAATGTCGGTGAAAACTACAACATCACACTGACAGCCCGGACAAAACCATGGGCTGACAAAATCTTTCAGGTACGAGATACACTTCTTTCGACTGTAAGCCGCAAAAATTTCAAACCTCTGTCCTATACAAAAATTGCTCATGAAGGAGGAAAATACAGCCGCGATGCAATCAAATACACCTACATGTCCGGCCATACTTACGGACATGCAACACGCATACGCAAAGATAAAAAAGGGAAAATATCCTCCTCTTCAAAGCAGCTTTCCGCCTCTGAAAGCGCCTATGACATGCTCAGCATATTCTATTATCTCCGGAGCATCGATTATTCCACCATACCCTCCGGCAAGAAATTCAGCACTACAATATTTTCAGGTAAAAAGAAAGAGACACTAACAATCAGATGTCTCGGCATAGAAAAAATCAATACACGCAATAAAAAGAACGTTCCGGCATATCACATCCGCTTCAGATTTACCTCTGAAAACGGACAAAAGTCATCCGACGATATGGACACATGGATTAGCACTGACAACACACGCATTCCTCTCCGGCTCGAAGGAAACTTACCGGTAGGGAAAGTCAAATGCTATCTTGCCGACTGATACAAAAACACATCTTTATTCCAAACATGAAACGCACAATTATATTCATATTAGTCTGCCTGACAGTCTCTGTTGCCAGTGCATCTCGCCCTACGGCACAAGAAATAGAAACAAAAAAAGCGATTGAGAGCACTCGTCCTATATTCGCATTTGGAGGAGATTCTGTCGAGGCGGATACAGATTCCGTGCGCAAACTTATCGATACTTATTATCTTGACCAGTACCGGCATTTTCAAGACCCTCGAGCTCCATATTTCATGCTCATGAGTAGAGATGCGCACTTTGCCATGGGCATAGGAGGCATGGTAAAACTGCGGGGCTGGTACGACTTCGATGGCTCCGTCGATGGTGATGCACTTGCGCCATACAGCATAAAAATTCCTTCAGACCCCGGTGCAAACTCCGCACTCGACGGCTCGGCAAGCGGCACAGCCATTTTTCTCAAAGTAATAGGTTTCACGAATCAGTATCACCATTATTCAGCTTATATAGAAGGAAGCTTCGCAGGCTATGCTCATGTTGGCTTCAAGCTCAAATATGCCTATTTGACATGGGATGACTGGACGCTCGGCTATGCAAAAACCACATTTGCCGACCCTGCATGCGAACCTCCAGGCATCGACGGCTCAGGGCCAAACGGAGTTATTTCCCGCACATCACTTCAACTCAGGTGGCTTCATACCATTCGCAATACCTGGTGCATCGGTGCATCCGCGGAACTTGCATCCGCAGCGGCCGCTGACGACGGTATATCAACCCGTGGTCTGAAAATGAGACTACCGACGGTGGTATGGCTTGCACAATGGCAATGGGCAGGCGCAGGTCAACACCTTAGACTTAGCGGTATCATGAGGTCTCTGCCATATCGAGACCTGGCGACGGAAAAGAACCGTAATGTACCGGCATGGGGTGTTCAACTTAGTGCCACGGGATGTCCGCTTTGGAATCTCAGATTGTTCGGAATAGCTAATTACGGACGCGGATTTGCAAGCTACACCGGCGACCTCTCGATAGGCGATTACGACCTCATCAACGACCCTGATTCTCCGGGCAGAATGACTGCACCATATACACTTGGACTTACCGGAGGAATAACCTACAACTTCCGTTCTGACATTTATGCCACTATTGCAGCTGGCCACGTACGCTATTACCCTCACAGACAGATGCCGTCGGATGAATACAAATCCGGCTTATACACAGCAGCCAACGTGTTCTGGGACATCACTCCCCGCGTACGTGCCGGTCTTGAATACGCTCACGCCGTACGCACTGACTTCAGTTCTGAGTCCGGACATGCAAACCGTATAGGAGCATTATTTCAGTTCAGTTTCTGACCCGATGCTCCATTCGGGGAAGCATGATGCTTTATATAGGATTTTTTATTACCTTTGCCTTTGTGGAATGAATAGCATACGGAAGCCATGAACAAGATAATCGATTTCAAAGACGTAACTATCGAACGAGAGGAAAAGATTGTACTCGAACACGTGACATTCTCACTCTCGCCGGGCGAATTCTGCTACCTTACAGGAAAGGTAGGAAGTGGCAAAAGCTCGCTTATGAAATCGATGTATGCAGAAATACCTGTTCGCACAGGAAGTCCTATAGTGCTTGACGAAGACCTGACACGACTCAAACGCCGACATCGCGCGCGTCTGCGCCGAAGAATAGGTGTGGTCTTTCAGGATTTTCAACTGCTTCCCGACCGCAGCGTAGCCGGAAACCTACGTTTCGTCCTACGGGCAACCGGCTGGAAAAACCGAGCTGAAATAGAAGAACGCATCGACGAAGTGTTGCGACTTGTGGGTATGGATAAAAAAAGCTATAAAATGCCTCACACCCTTAGCGGCGGAGAACAGCAGCGCATCGTAATTGCCCGTGCTCTTCTCAACCGTCCCGAACTGATAATAGCGGATGAACCTACCGGCAATCTCGACCCTGACACCGGGCGCAATATAGCGGCATTGATGCACCACCTTACCGACATGGGTCATGCCGTCTTAATGGCAACTCACAACCTGGCTCTCACGCGCGAATTTCCCGCAAGAATTCTAACATGCACTGAAAAACGTCTGATAGAAGAACAACATTAAGCGTTCTCTATTGAACATTACAGACAGGAATCTTGTTTTATTGACAAAGAAAATCCATTAAAAAACAACAGCTATGAATGACGTAAATAACCCCAACAACATGCCGAAAGGCGCTCGCCTCGGTTTCGGTATTTTCATGATACTCATCTATCTTGGTGTCGGTATTCTCTTTGTCCTTGACATATTCAACATTGACAATCAGGCCATCAGTCTCACTGTAGGCATCATTCTTATGATTTATGGTGTGTGGAGAGGCATAAGGCTATACAAAGGTTGGAACTGACGTCTGCGTAAAAAAATCGCACCTCAAGAATAAAATGAACATACGACATATAACACAACTGCTTTTGACTGCCGCTCTGTTTCTTACAGGTGCGGCATCATGCAATAAGACCGAAAAGGGCTCTTACAGTCGCGGTAGCGCAAAAATATATTGCGACGAAGGTTTCAAAAACATACTTGACGAAGAAATCGAAGTATTCGAATATACATATCCAGAGGCTTCAATCATTCCTTACTACGTAAGTGAGATAGAAGCCATCGATGCACTACTTGACGGAAAAACACAAGCTGCAATCACAACCCGCGAGCTTACAAAAGAGCAAATCCAATACATTCGCTCAAAACAGAAACGCATAGCACGCTCGCACCCGATAGCTGTCGATGCCGTAGCGCTGATTACCAACAAAGAAAATCCGGTCGCTACACTATCGATGGAAGAAGTAGGCGCTATAATGAGCGGAAAAATAACACGGTGGAATCAGTTGGGTTGGAACGACACGACATCCATAAAGATAGTATTCGACAACCCCGGCTCATCAACAGTCAAGTTCATGCGTGATAAGTTCATCGGAGATGAAAATGAATTCGCCTCCAATACTTACGCACAGAAAACCAACGGCGATGTAGTTGACCTTGTAAAAAAAGATACGTCGGCGATAGGTATCATAAGCGTCAGCTGGCTTGGTGAGAGTCTCCAAGGCGCAAAGAAAGTACCTGTGAAAGAACGGTACGAG
>CAYVNJ010000058.1:0-12168 GCA_964452865.1 uncultured Sangeribacter sp.
CAGTTTGATGTCAGTACCACGGCCGGCCATGTTGGTGGCTATGGTCACTGTGCCTTTCTTACCGGCCTGAGCAACGATATCGGCCTCTTTCTGGTGCAGTTTTGCGTTAAGTACCTGATGAGGTATCTTGCGCAGCGTAAGCATCTTCGAGAGTAATTCTGAAATCTCGACCGATGTCGTACCTACGAGCACCGGCCGGCCTATTTTCACCATTTCCTCAACTTCGTTGATTACGGCCGCATATTTCTCTTTCTTGGTACGATAGACACGGTCGTTCATGTCGTTGCGTATCACCGGACGGTTGGTCGGTATTTCAATGACTTCGAGTTTATAGATGTCATAGAACTCGCCGGCTTCTGTCATGGCGGTACCTGTCATGCCCGCAAGTTTGCGATACATGCGGAAGTAGTTCTGCAGGGTAATTGTGGCGAAAGTCTGGGTGGCGGCTTCTACCTTCACTCCTTCTTTTGCCTCTATTGCCTGATGCAGACCGTCGCTATAGCGGCGTCCTTCCATGATACGTCCTGTCTGCTCGTCAACAATCTTGATTTTATTATCGTCGATTACGTATTCGATGTTCAGGTCGAACAGCGTGTAGGCTTTGAGCAACTGATTGACGGTATGTACTCGCTCTGCTTTTACGGAATAGTTCTGCAGGAGGTTGTCTTTGCGTTCTTGCTTCTCTTCCGGCGTGCCTTCCTCGTGCTCTACTGCCGACAGCTGGGCAGCTATGTCGGGCAGGATGAAGAAGTCGGGGTCTTGGGTGGTGTGAGTCAGCACGTCAATACCCTTGTCGGTCAGTTCGATGCTGTGGTTCTTTTCGTCGATTACGAAATAGAGAGGCTCGACAGCCTTGGGCATCTCACGGTTGTTGTCCTGCATGTATTTGGCTTCGACCTTGAGGAGCAACTGTTTTACACCGTCCTGACTCAGATATTTGATAAGAGCTCCATATTTCGGGAGTGCTTTGTAAACGCGGAAAAGTGCCAGACCGCCTTCGTCGAGAAGCTGCTGAGCGGTCATAGGTTTTTTTGACGGATTTTCCGGGTCTGGTTTATCAAATTTAGCAATCTGTTCAGGGTCATCGCTCCAGGCTGCTGCAATTTTGGCTTTGGCTTCGATGAGCAGGTTGTTCGCCAGTTTCCGTTGGGCATTTACTACTTTTTCTACATTGGGCTTGAAGTCGACAAACATCTGGTCGTCGCCTTTGGGCACAGGACCTGATATAATCAGTGGCGTACGGGCGTCATCGATAAGTACCGAGTCAACCTCGTCGACAATGGCATAGTAGTGGTCGTTGCGCTGTACGAGTTCGTCAGGTAGAGTGGCCATATTGTCGCGCAGATAGTCAAAGCCGAACTCGTTGTTTGTTCCGAATGTAATATCGCATTGATATGCTGCACGACGTTCTGCGGAGTTGGGCTGTGTCTTGTCGATGCAGTCCACTGTCAGACCGTGGAACTGATATAGCGGGCCCATCCATTCGGAGTCTCGTTTTGCCAGATAATCATTCACTGTCACAACGTGGACACCTTCACCTGTCAGGGCATTGAGAAACACAGGCAGTGTAGCCACAAGTGTTTTACCCTCTCCGGTTGCCATTTCGGCAATGTTGTTCGACACTTTTTTGTCGTCGCCCATGATGCCGTGGAGAACCATACCGCCTATCAGCTGTACATCGTAGTGGACCATGTCCCACTTCATCATGTTGCCGCCAGCCATCCATTCGTTTTTGTAGATAGCTTTGTCGCCGTCGATTGTTACGAAGTCCTTGCCTGCAGCTGCCAGTTCGCGGTCTGCCTGGGTAGCGGTCACTTCTATGGTGTCGTTATCCTTGAAACGGCGTGCGGTTTCCTTGACTACAGCAAATACTTCGGGCAGCACTTCGTCAAGTTTGCGTGAGTAATATTCGAAACATTCCTCTTTGAGGTCGTCGATTTTCTTCCAGTGGCCTTCACGTTTGTCGTAATCGAGTGTTTCGAGTTCTGCGCGTATGTCGGCAATCTGTTCTTTATATTTACCGGCTTCACCGCGGATTTCTTCGCGGATGCGCTCTATTCGGCCGCGAAGTTCATCATTGCTTATGTTTTGTATTTCGGCCGAAATCGGGTTTATCTCTTTTTTCAGGCGATTCCACAGTGGGCGAACGGCGCGTTCACTTTGGTCGCCGAAGATTTTTTTTAGTATAGATGATATTGCCATCTTATTGGTGTGTATGGTTTTATAGGCGCGGCAACATGCAGTCGCGTGCGCGCGATGTTATTGATTTGCAAAAATAGCAAAAAATTTTTTAATGCTTGCCTGTCAGAGTGCCAGCGGGCGCTCTGAGCTGCCGTTGGGCGAGCGTATGCGCAGTATCTGACTGATTGTTGGCGCTATAGCTTCGGCGCTCACCGGAGTGTCGATTACACGTGCGGGAGCTGAGCCTCCAAGTATGAATGCCGGGCTAAGGGTAGCTCCGGTGCGTGTTGGCTGTGTGTCGTTGGGAAAGCGGGTGTCATCTGTTATGTTCCAGCCGGGAGAGAAGAGAAGAACTATATCTCCGGCAGTCTTGGCGTCGATGCCCGCTTGGATGTTTCGTGCTGTCGCATCCGTGCCGCTTCTTATGTCGGCCAAGGTGTAGGCAGCATCTATGCCACTCATTTTTGCAAGGAAGTTCCCGGCTTCGGTAGCCCCTTGTTCGGGGGATATTCCTTTTGCTTCTAAGGTTTTGTGGTTTAGATAGATGTGTCCTCCATAATACCCCGAAACATAATCTCCCTGCCCGTGCATGGCGGTCAGATAGGAATTTAATAGCGAGACTGCACGTTTGGCTGAAAATTCGCCTCCCGGAATGCGGTATTTGGGGTCGTCGGCTATGGCATCGTTGTAGTATCCGCTCGAAACAAGATAGATGAGTGTGTTGTCAAGACCTACATATTGCCGTATGGCGTCTACAAGACGACCGAGTTGTTTGTCGAGACGTATGTACGCATCCTGTAGTTCAAGGCGATAGTCACCGTCTTTGACATGCTTATAGGGCGCGAGTGTGTATCCGATATTGAGTACATCGATAGTTTTGCCACGGCTGCCTACTTTCAGCGACCGTAGGAAATCTATGGCCAGACCAGTTACCTCGGCATTTGCAAGAGGTGTGGAGGACCAACGGCTGTAGACGTCGCGGTCTTTGCGCGGAAAGAGATGCCTGAACGGATAATAGCGCTTTTGTTCTGGCAGACCGGGGTAATCATCAAGACTTAATATGGGCTTCCACTGCATCGTGTCGATGCGTAAGGAAAGGCTGCGTTGCATGTTGGCCAGACTGACCGGTTGCGGGGGAGCGCCGTAGTAGGACGAAGTGGTCCATTGTCCTGTGTGCGGGTTAATCCAGTAAGCACCTGTTCCGGAATGTCCGGCCAGAGCTACAGCTGTCTGAGGGTCGGCGGCTATGCCGTAGACGAGGCTCAGCCCAGCACCGTCAATCATTATTTCGTCAGACAGTGTCGACACCCTGATAGCCTCAGGCGAGTAGCTGTCGCCGTTTCCGTCTTGAGCGAGTGCATCGACCGGTTTCATCAGCTGTGGGTCATACCGGCGGGTTGCCGCCACTCCGTTGCGCGAAGGAGATGTGCCTGTGGCAATTCCTACTGTGGCTGCCACGGCATCTTTAGGTGACGACGCATATCTGATGTCGCGGAAGTATGTCCCGCTGTCTGTCAGAAGTTTGAAGCCGTCATCGCCGAAAAGACCGCGGAGATATTCCACATAATCTGTGCGCAGCTGGTCGACCATAATGCCTACGACAAGTCGCGGACGCGCGCTATGCGTGCCCGCAAGTGTGGTCAATCCGACAAGGCTTGTCAGCAGACCTGTCAGTAGTTGGCGACGGCGGATGTCTTTCATTTTCTTTTTCTGCGGCGCTGGGAGACCGGACGTTTCTTTCCTTTCCTGCTGCCGTTTACATTATAACTCTTTTTGAAGTAATATATTGCATAAGTTGCCGACAGTATGTCAGATGTCAGCATCATCGGGAAGAAAGCTATGTTGGCGCTCTGGTTGCCCGCTCCCCACAATAGCAATAACGTTGTCACAGCCACACAGTTCAATGTCATGTACCACCCCATAAGCGGAATCAGACGTCTGAACCATATAAGGGCCGGCACGATAAGAGCCAGAGGATTGAGCCACCATATCAGGGTGTTAGGACTTGTTGCTTCATGTTCCGAGCAGAAAACAAGAAATGTCACTACCAATCCTGCGCATCCGACAGCAAAGAACCATACCGCATACCACCATTTGGTTATTCGTCTGCGTCGGTAGTCGTATAGACAAATACCGCAACTGGCAATAAATATCGTCAGAAAGACGGCAATCGGTGTCTGCCACCATGGAGTAGGGGGTAGAATCGCTTCTTCCGAACCTTCTACTATCACATCGGTACTGTCGACAAGTGGTGTGCCGTCGGCACGATGTGCGGAGGCTACTTTTTTTCTCATTTCTACCGGCACGAACATTTCTTCGCGGCCATTGAGCGGGGTGTCTATTCCGCTGCCCAATGCTATATCTATACCTAACTGATACCAGGGATAATTCCGGTTGTAATACTGCATTGCGCGGCGGTATGTGCCGAACCGCACAGTGTCGGAGTATATTATTGGATGCTCGGAGGCCTCGTCTATGCGGCTTATTATTCTTGTGGCGCAGTTGTCCTTTACGTAGTTATATCTGTATCGTCTGTTCTGCGGCAATGCCTCGCGCCTAAGCATCGAATAGAGTGTGTCGGCTTCCTGGTCGGACAAGGCAAGCACTTGCTCAACGACCTTCGAACCTCGCATGCGGTAGCCTGCCAGAAAGTCATCTGTCGATTCTCCGGCAAGCATATAATCGGTCTGACCCTTGACAAAGCGATATACAAAGTTCGGTTCGGAGAAGGAGAATACTCCATAATTGAAAACCGAATCGACGCCGGGTGCGCGGACTCGTATGGCCTCGTGGCCGTAGAGTTCGAAAATTTCGGGCCCGGGGTAGCATGTCAGCAGACTGATACGTGTGTTGGCCATTGCCGGCAAAAAAGAGACTGCCAGCAACGTACACATTATCAGCCATACGGCTATGTATGAGATGCCGTGTTTACGGCTCATTTCTTTTTCGTGCGTTTGATGCCTGTCTTATCCTCCAGCCCGGCAGCTATGGTGTCAAACACTTCGTCAACCACGCCTGCACCGTCAATAGGTATGTAGTTGCCTTCGTTTACGTAGAAATCGCGCAAAGGCTGTGTCTGCTGATGATAAACGTCGAGGCGATGCTTGATAGTCTCAGGTTTGTCGTCGGCTCGTCCTGTCTCGCGGCCACGTTTTACCATGCGTTCGAACAGTTCGTCTTCCGGCACTTCAAGACCTACCACGGCATGCAGGTCAGTGCCATGCTCCTGAAGAAGTTTCTTCAGGGCGTGTGCCTGTGGTATGGTTCGTGGGAAGCCGTCGAAAACGACACCCGGTACGTCAGGACCGATACCTTTGAGTACATCATCAAGGATGCGTATCATAAGGTCGTCGGGAATTAGATTGCCTTTTGATATGTAACTGTCGGCAATCTTGCCCAGTTCTGTGCCGCGTGCTATGTGGTCGCGAAGCACTTCGCCGGTTGATATGTGGTGCAGTCCGTACTCGTCAATCAGACGGGCGCTTTGAGTTCCTTTTCCGCTGCCTGGAGCTCCGAAAATTACCAGATTGGTCATCTCCGTATATATTGATATTTTGGGTGAGTGTTGTTATTGTGTTCAATCGTCGTTGCAGACGTAAATGTCGCGTAGGTTGCGCACCTTGCCGTCAAGGTCGAGTCCGTAGCCTATGATGAATTTAGGAGGGATGGCAAATGCCACATAATCCGGCACGAACCCTGTCTTGTTGCTCTCCGGTTTATGAAGGAGTGTGGCGAAACGTATTGAGCGGGGATTGTGCTTCTTGAGGTCGGCAAGCATCTGGAGGGCAGTACGGCCGGTGTCGACAATGTCCTCGATTATTACGACATCGCGGTCTTTGAGTTCCTCCGTCAGGCCGATTATCTGCTTTACATTGCCTGTCGACTGTGTGCCCTCATAGCTGGCATAACGGATGAAGTTTATTTTTGCATCGTTGATACCTATCTCGCGGAACAGGTCGGCGGCAAAGATGAACGCGCCGTTGAGCACGCATAAAAAGACGGGAGTTGCGTCGCTGTCTTTCAAATCGCGGCGTATCTCGCCGGCTATGCGCTTGATTTCCTGGCTGATTTGTTCCTCTGTCAGGTAGGGGATGAATGTCAGTCCGTTGACTTTTATATAATTTTCCATCGTACGAAAGGATATTTGCTGCAAATATAATAAATCTGCCTCAACCGCCACGATTGTGTAGCGGATATTATTTGTAAATCTATCCCGAATAGCAGCAATTGAAGATATAATAATTGTATCTTTGTGGCTGAATAATTAAAATGGAAGATGAAGCGTAGAGTTTTTGTGACCGGGCTGACCGGCACTCTCGGCCGTGCGGCCATGGATTCTTTTCTCAGCCGGTGTGATGAGTTTCAGTTGACGGTGTTGGCAAGAAACAGCCGCAAAAACCACCGAATGCTTGACAAGCATGTATCGGCCGGGCGTCTGGGTGTGCTATATGGCGACCTTTGCAATTATGACGATGTACGCCGTGGTATAGACGGTTGCGACGTTGTGTTGCACATGGGCGGTATGGTGTCGCCGGTGGCCGACCACTACCCGGAACTTACCATGAAGGTGAACACAACGGCTGCAGAGAATATCGTGCGTGCCGTGCGTGAGCTGGGACAGGCTGACGATACGGTTGTGGTCAACATTGGGTCGGTGGCTCAGACCGGAATGCGCACACCTCCTCACCATTGGGCGCGCACGGGTGACCCTTTGCTACCGTCATTCGGCGATACTTATGCTTTATCAAAAATTGCTGCTGAGAAGATTATTGCCGACAGCGGCATACGTCGTTGGGCTTCTCTGCGGTTGGGTAGTATTCTTTCGCCGGGTATTCTGACTAAGGGTACAGACCCTATTACGTTTCATGTGCCTATGGACGGGGTGCTTGAGTGGACATCGGATGTTGACTGCGGGCGACTGATGACTGCGGCCTGTGCGGCCGGTATCCCGGACGAGTTCTGGTGTAATTTCTATAATATAGGTGGCGGACGCGGGTATTGCCTGACTTATTACGAGTTTTATTCGGCGATGTTGCGTACGCTCGGATGTCCGCCTCCGGATAAATCGTTTGACGCGCGTTGGTTTGCCCGGCGTAATTTTCACGGCGCATGGTTTGAGGATTCTGACCGTCTCGACGATTTCCTGCATTTCCGTAGCGGGCAAACATGTGAAGAATGGTTTGAACATCTGCATAAAAATCTGCCTTTGCTGATGCGTGCCACCCCTGTTGTGCCTGCGGCTTTGATACGCTGGGCCATGAAGTTTGTCGCGGCTTCAAGTCCGCTCGGGCCTCTGTCGTGGTTCAGAAATGGCGATAGG
Source organism: uncultured Sangeribacter sp. (assembly GCA_964452865.1). Classification (GTDB taxonomy): domain Bacteria; phylum Bacteroidota; class Bacteroidia; order Bacteroidales; family Muribaculaceae; genus Lepagella. The sequence goes on from CAYVNJ010000058.1 coordinate 7,502, forward strand.
GAGCGAGTCGAGGCATTTTTTGGAGATGTTGCCGACTGGCATGACCTGCCGCGCTGGAAGGATATGAAGTTTGTCCGCCCGACAGACAATGTGTTGCGTCTCGACCATGGCTATGATGAGACGAAGCCTCACGCGGAATTGGATATTGAGGATATGCGAAAGGCCGCTATCTTCAGAGGAGGACGATGTGTGAGTGATACAATGAAACGTGGCGACATCTCCACTCAGCTGGAATGGGAATGTCACCACGGTCATAGATTTATGGCGTCGCCGAGACTTGTATTGCTCGGGGGGCACTGGTGCCCGTACTGCCGTCCGTCATGCAAGGGCTATGAAGCGGATGCGGCAGTTAATCCGTTTGTCGCTCAGTTGTTTACTCCTACTTTATAAGTTCGGCCACCGAGGCGTACTATATAAACGCCACTGTTCAGATTTTCGGTAGATGGCATACGTATGCCTTCGAGTGAGTATACTTCGGCAGTGAAGCCGTTGCCGCCGAGTATGACGATACGTCCGTTCTCTCCGTAAACTTCCGTCGGGGACAGTTCGGCTGCGGGAGAGTCAATTGCCGACATGTCCTGGGTGCCGAGAACCACGTAGCTGTTGGGGCTCAGTGTGGCCGTACCGGCAGCAGCGTCAAACTCCGGGGTCGTGTTATAGCTCTTCGAGAGGATTTTATAGTCGTCCTGCTTCTTCGAGAGGAGGGGGATATTTATTGTGGTGGTCTTTGTTACGCTCGGATTGACAGCGAGTACAATCTGGCGGTTGCCTTTGGTGATGTTGATTGTGCGGCCGTTGTCCCAGAAAGATGCGCCGCAGTTGATTGTTATGTCGGCCGACTGGTCGAACATGTCTTTATTTCCGCGGCGTATGGCTATGAGCTCGCTATAACAGGTGTATAGACCATGACGGTCGGGGTTGTCAAACAGTGCCCAGTTTACAATCTTTGGGTCGGTGTTGTTGCCGGAAGAGTTCTTGGTTGACTGTTCGTTGCCTAACTCGCTGAACTGCCATATCATGTGAGCTCCCGGGGCAAGCAACATCTGTGCAGCCATAGAGCCGAGCCGCCTCATGGAGTTGGGCACGTTGCCTCTGATGCCGGCCACACCGTATGTCTTTTGCTCGAAGGCCAGGCGTTGTTCGTCGTGGCTTTCGGCGTAGGACACTGTGCTGCCCCATGTGCGGGAGTCGAGAGGCGCATAGAAACGGTCAAGACCTGAATCGGCGGCCTCGCCTTTGGCAAACTGAATTGCTGCTGAATTGATATTTGCCCAGTTGAGTTGGCCGAAGGCTGCCATTTCGTTTTCCTCTTTGGCTGTGGCGAGGTTCTCATTGATGAAGTAAGCACCTGGAGAAACGGCTTCGACAGTTTCCTGAAGCTCTTTCATGCGGGCAACCCGCGATGCATTGTAGGCATTGGTGGCAGCATCGCCGGAGTTGGCATACGAACTGTTGTCGCCAAGACCCTTGACAAGGTCAAAGCGGAAGCCGTCGACATTGTACTCCTTGAGCCAATAGGTCAGAACATCCTTGAATTGCTGCTGTACGAGCGGGTATCCTTGATTCCAGTCGTTGAGTACGCTGTAGGCATGCGGCGCGGAAGCATTATAGAAAGGATTTGAACCTGTGTCGTATAGCTGATACCAGGGGTGCTGCCAGTCGGTCTGATTGAACACTATGTCGAGAATGACCGCGATGCCGTGGCGATGGCATGCATCGATAAACTCTTTATAGTCGTCAGGTGTGCCATAGGCTTTATCGGGAGCAAAATAGAAATTAGGGTTGTAGCCCCAGGATATGTTTCCGTTGAACTCCATGATGGGCAACAGTTCGACTGCATTGATGCCCAGTTCGACAAGATATGGTATTTTCTCTATCGCCTTACGGACCGTGCCGTCGCCGAGAGCTTTACCTTCAGTGCCGGTGAAATCGCGGAAGAGGAGTTCGTAGATGAAGAGATTGTCTTTTGCCGGTCGCTGGAAATTTTTCTCCTGCCAACTGTATTTATTAATGTTTTCCCAGTAGATGGCCAGCGGCACGTTGCTTATTTTGTCGGTAGGGTAGGCTGGCAGACCGGGGAATACGTCGGCCGGTATGGATTTGTCATTCTGAGGGTCGAGGATTAGTTTGGCGTAAGGGTCGCCGACACGGCGGCTGCCATCGACAAAATAATAATACATATACATCTTGTCTGCATCGAGCCCGGCTATGCGGGTCCAGAAATATCTTATTCCGTCGACATCCTGATAACTCATTACAGAATTACTATCAGGCTCATAGTCGCTCCATGAGCCAATAAGCATGGCATTGCTTTTGCCAGGAGCCGCAAGGCAGAATAATACCGAGCCGTCGCTTTGGCGGACAGTCCCCATCTGCGGCTTGCCACCCGGGTATTGAGCCGCCGGACTGCTTTCCGGCATCAAGACAGTCATTTCTTCTGTCAGTGTGGCAGACCCATTGGTAGCGGTTGCCGTTATGGTGTATGTCCCGGTAGTTTCGAAAGTGTATTGAGCGGATAGCGAGGTCGTATTCTCTTTTGAAGCAATCTGTTTGTTATTTACGCTAATTGTTATTGTAGAGGCAGTTGTGGCCGATGCGGTGAATTTTGCCTTGGTGCCCGGAGTCGTTATGACATTGCCATCTATGTCGGAAACGAGCTCCAACACATATCCGTCTGGTACGACATTGAGGAAAATATCAGCATCATTGACGCCACGCCCTGTTTTCTGTCCGTTGGCATCGCGGAACACGAAAGCCAGTTTACCAACCTGTTGTTTAGGGTCGGTAATGCCATAAAAGGTTCTGATATCACCTATGTTTAGCTTCCACAGATTTTCGCTTACATATTCCAACTTACATTTCGGCAGGTTCTGATTCCATTGAGCAGGCACACCCATCCATTCCGACCCGCCGGGAAGGATATATCCCGTGTGAGCATAGATTACCGACGAGGCCGGCATGTTTATCAATCCTTTGTTGCCCTGGTCGGCATGGAAATAGACGACTACGTTTTTACTGTCGGTCTGTAGAGGCGAAGGGTCGGAGGTGACGACCTGTGCCTTCGCGCTTATGGCTGCCACGAAAAGTAGCGCCAATGACATGAGGAATGATTTCATTTCTGTTCAGATTTATACATTGTGACACAAAAATAGCAAAAAAATCCCGTATTCTCCCAAAGTCATTTGTTAGGGATAGACTCTGCATAATCGCCGTGCTGTTTTTACGCTATTTTATTTTGCGGTAAAAGGTGGCAAAATGCAGCTGCTTCCGTTTTTTGCAGACATCAGTAAAATAGGGAAAATAGCTTCACAGTTGCACGTAAATTTTGCCGAGATAGCCCGAGAATAAAAAACTTTTCGTAATTTTGCAATTATAAAATACCGCTTTATAATTGCAATGCTGTGATAAGAAGAGATTTAAGTGATAAAATACGGCAACTAAGCGAAAAATTCCCGATTGTTACGATAACAGGACCTCGTCAATCCGGTAAGTCGACATTGCTAAAACACCTCTTTCCAGATTACAGATATGTGTCGCTGGAGAATCCGGATATACGTTCATTTGCCATAGATGATCCCAACGGTTTTATCAAGACGTTTGATAATCATACAATCATAGATGAAGCCGAAAGGGTGCCGTCGTTGTTTTCATATCTTCAGACACATATTGATGATGCAAACGAGACGGGAATGTATATGCTTGCCGGTTCGCGCAATTTTCATCTTATGGCGGCTATTGATCAGTCGCTTGCCGGACGAACTGCTGTTTTGAAGTTACTGCCGTTCTCGCGTAACGAATTAAATGAGGCAGGAAGATTGCCTGGTTCTATCAATAATCAAATCTTCATAGGATTTTATCCACGCATTTATGATAAGGATATTGCGCCGACAGACTATTACCCTTCCTACATTGCCACTTATGTGGAGCGGGATGTCCGCTCCATACTCAATATAGGCGATTTGGGACGATTTATAAGATTTATACGCCTTTGTGCAGCCCGGATTGGCCAGATGCTTAATAAGTCTAACCTCGCAACAGAAGCAGGGGTGACAATACCAACAGTTGAATCTTGGCTATCAGTGCTTGAGGCAAGCTACATCCTTTATCGCCTTGAACCAAATTTCAACAATTATAACAAACGTATAGTCAAGACTCCAAAACTATATTTTTACGACACAGGATTGGCATGCAGTCTGCTCGGCATACGGTCAGCAGAACAGCTTGATACCCATTTCTTGCGTGGAGCACTCTTTGAAAATTTGGTAATCAATCAATTTATCAAGGATAATCTGAACCGGGGTAACACTCCCGACCTCACCTTCTGGCGAGATAGTACTGGGCTTGAGGTTGATTTAATTGAAACAATCGGCCTGACACAGCATGGATATGAGATTAAATCCGGCAGCACATTTAATCCTTCGTTTTTTGACGGACTCGAAAAGTGGGGCAACCTATCGGGGACTCCTGAAAGTTGTAGAAGCGTAATATACACCGGCACACAGAGTTTGCAGACATCGCGCGGCAATGTAACAGCCATTGACTCTTGCTTCTGAAATCGGAAACGAAGTCAGAGATATTCAGCACCGGTATAATTAACCCGAGTTCGCATTTGTAGATTTTTACGCTATTTTATTTTGCGGTAAAAGGTGGTAAAAGGGCATAAAAAA
>CAYVNJ010000059.1:0-10850 GCA_964452865.1 uncultured Sangeribacter sp.
GCCCCCACGGAATCGCGATCGTTGTCGAGACAGCCACCGACAACAACCAGCGCACAGTGGCCAACGTGCGCAGCTACTTCAACAAGCACGGCGGCTCACTCGGTACTTCGGGTTCGCTCTCTTTCCTTTTCGACCATAAGAGCGTTTTCCACCTCAAACCGAAAGAAGGCACAGAACTCGAAGAACTCGAACTCGAACTTATCGACTTCGGTGTGGACGAACTGGATGTTGAAGACGAAGAATGGGTAATCTATGGCTCATTCGAACAATTCGCAGCCATACAGAAATACCTTGAAGAGGGTGGTTTCGAGATTGTAAGCGCCGAATTCGAACGCATACCTACCGACTACAAGGAAGTAACACCCGAACAGCGTGAAGCAATCGAGAAACTCCTTGAGAAGTTTGAAGACGACGAAGACGTCCAGAACGTCTTCCATAACATGAAAGAGGACTGAAATAAACCCAATATACAGACGGATGGACTGGACTGCCATTGCCCGCCGTATACTCGCATCACGTGCCGACCGGTTCGCCTTATGGCCCGAACGTACGGAAGACATTCAGCGCGCACAGCTCGACAATCTGCTGCGGCGCGCTGAACGTACTGTCGTAGGTCATCGGTATGACTTTGCCGACATACGTTCGTATGCCGACTTCGCCAGTCGTGTGCCTACGTGCGAATATGAAGACATCAGAGCCGACGTAATGTCCATGATTCACGGCGCGTCAGATGTGCTATGGCCCGGCAAATGCCGCTATTTCGCCCAGTCGTCGGGGACATCGGGAGGCCGTTCAAAATACATCCCCGTAACTACCGATTCATTCCGCATAAATCATTACGCCTGTGCCGCCGACAGTGTGGGGACATATCTGTCGCTCAACCCGCAGAGCCGCCTTTTCTCCGGCAAAGGGCTAATATTGGGTGGTTCTTTCGCCAACACTCTTGGCGAAGAAGCCGGTAGCGCACATGTGGGAGACCTCAGCGCATGCCTGATAGACCACGCAGGGGCTCTCGCCTCGTTGTTCCGCGCACCCTCGCGCAATGTGGCTCTTATGGCCGACTGGACAGAAAAACTACCTGCCATTGTCCACGATACGATGCGAGAGAATATCACCAGCCTTTCAGGCGTGCCGTCATGGATGCTTGCAGTGCTCAACACCCTGCTCAAAGAATCAGGCAGTGAAGACATAAACGAAATATGGCCTAATCTGGAAGTATTCTTCCACGGGGGCATAGCTTTCGGCCCATACCGCCGTCAATACGAGGAACTGACCCGCAATCTCCCGATACATTACCTCGAAAATTACAATGCTTCCGAAGGTTTCTTTGCCATTCAGACAGAGTTTTCCGACCGCTGGATGACATTGCTCATCGACCGCGGTGTCTTCTTCGAGTTCGCACCTCTCGGCGGAGGAGACCCTGTGCCTATATGGGAAGTTGAAGCAGGACGCACATACGCTCTCTACATAACCGCTCCCAACGGTCTGTGGCGCTATGGCATAGGCGACACCGTGCGCATCGAGACCCTTCATCCGGTACGAATCTCGATAGCCGGGCGTACCAAGTCGTTCATCAATGCGTTCGGAGAAGAACTCATGGAGCAGAATGCCGACACCGCACTGGCCGCAGCATGTGAAGCCACTGGCGCAGCCATAGCCGACTATACAGCCGCTCCCGTATATGCGACACAGACATCGACCGGACGTCATCAATGGCTTATCGAATGGACACGACCTCCTCGAGACACCCATGCTTTCACCGAAGCACTCGACAATGCCCTACGCCGTGTAAACTCCGACTATGATGCCAAGCGTAGCGCCGGGGGCGTATTCCTTGCCGAACCCGAAATTACCTCAGCACCACCGGGACTCTTCGCACGCTATATGGCATCAAGCGGCAACGGCCGGCTCGGAGGCCAACGCAAAGTACCAAGGCTACGCAACGACCGTTCGGTAATTGACCCCCTGCTCAAATTAATCCAAACCACATAAACCATTACAATTCACCAAACAAAACCAATATCTATGAATAGACTATTCCGTATATTCGTTATTGCAGCGACGATTGGAACCCTATCCTTTGAGGTCTCTGCTGAAAACAAGGAAACAGCTGCCGACTGGATTACTATTGTCGACGAAGACTTCTCCGGGCTAACCGCAGGCACACCCGACAAGCCCGACACAAGCGTCACTATCTATGACACTTTCGGCGACGCACTCTCATCGTCAGGTCTGAAACCATATCACGAAAGCTGCACACGCACCTGGGGAGGAGATAATTATTATCCCGCCGGCGGCACGATAGCCATAATGGGCGGATTTCTAAATACTCCTACCGGAGACTACTCCGGCGACCTGAAAGTTTCGTTCCGCGCACGCATTCTTCCGGGCGAGCAGATTACACGTCATGGTCTTGACGTAATGCTCATTCGCCGTTCATGTCTTGATGAGTTCAAGCGGACTACCTATACTCTGACCGACGAATGGCAGGAGTTTACCTTCAAAGCCGACAACGGATGGTTCTACGACACAATGGTTCAGTTCTTCAGTCTTGATGACTTCGCCTATCAGCTTGATGACGTACGCATCGAACACCGCATCACAGGAATAGAGCCACCGTCTGCTCAGCTTGCGGAAGATTTAACCAACGATTCTTTCCTTGCAGTATGGAATTCCACAGAGACTGCCGAAGAGTATCTGCTGAGCGTTTACGAGCATGGTCCTTCATCTGGCGGTTATGAGCTGAACGAAGACTTCGAATCAGTAGTGACAGACGATACTCACATAGTTTCACTGCCCGAGGGGTGGGAGTTTAATCTGGCTGCCAACGGCAACCGCAAGGAATTTACCACCGATTCGAAATACACATCTTCAGGCAACATGGCCATATGCTTCGATGCCGGAGGAGACTATCTTGTCACACCGGTAGCCAATACAGGAATCACCGAATTTTCATTCTTCCTCTCGGCTGACACATCCGACCCGGAATATGACCCCTCTCTCGGCCAGGTAGTTGCTGTCGGAGCGTTGATTGACGGTGGCTGGCGTGAATTCGTAAGCGTCTCTCTTCCATACGTAATAGAGCATGGCAACGGCAGGATGCTCGTCGACCTCACTCAAAATCTGAGCCAGTATGACAATATTTATGCCCTTCGTCTTGAATCAGTGATGCATGAACATGACCGTGTGATGATGTATATCGACGATGTTCACTACACTGTAGCAGGGACTCCGCAACCCATTTACCTTTTTGAGGACAAAGTTATAGAAGGTCAGGAGAACACAAGCTACCTTGTGGAAGGCGACGACTTTGACCCGGAAGCTGATTATTTCTACACAGTCAAGGCCCGCAACTCACATTACACCTCCGCCCACTCCAATGAGATAGAGGTATTCAACGTTCATATCCCCACTGCTCTTGCCGCCACTGATGTAACCTCCGACAGCTTCAGTGCCAACTGGGAATGCGGCAGCAAAGCCGACGGGTTCATGCTCCGTCTATATCAGACCGTTACCGCGCCGGCGGATGATGAAAAAACAGTCATCCTGCATGAAGACTTCTCGAAAGCCAAAGGCAGCGGCACACCGTTTGAGCCAGAAAAACTCTATTATACAAGCGATTATAAATCAATTGATGACTATACATATCTTCCCGGGTGGACAGCCTCTTCATATACTGTGATTGACGGTATGCTGGGTGGTCTGGCTGAAAATACGTCAATATATCCACCGGTTTTGGCAGGTGCTATCTCAACACCGGTCATGGACCTCAGCCACGACAACGGCAAATGCCATGTCAAGGTGCGCGGCTGGTTCAAAGGGGGTGACGGATTGGTCATAAGAGGTGCGAGTCCTGCTACTTTCGGAGCATATTCCGCGAATGAAGACGGGGAATATGAGATTGAGATGGACCTTTCGCTATGCGGAAGCAAAGAGGTTCTGACTTTCTATAGTCCCGCCTACAAGGAATTCATGATTGATGAAATCACAATAACCCAAAATCTTAAGAAAGATGACAAGGTCAGAATTCAGACTCATGAAATTCCCGTCGATGACAAATCGGCACGTTCCTACACCATATCCGGCCTTAAGAAATACCCTGGCTATGACCTATCGTACGATATGTATGCCAAGCGTAATTTTCATGGCAATCCCGACGATGTCTATACATCGTTCACTTCCAACGAAGTCGGGGTAGAACTCGATTTGTCAGGAATAATCAGTCTGGATGACGAAAACACCGATGTCCGTGTAAACATCGGCGAAAGTTGTATATTTGTTTCCACATCCCGGGCCGCTTCATTCATGGTATATTCGATTGACGGGCGGCTAATCCTTTCTGAAGAAGCACAAATCGGGACAACTCGCTACGATTTACCTGCGGGAATCTACGTCGTAACCGCCGGTGGGAAGACAATTAAGGTTGCTGTTTGAAAAGTTTTCTGAGATTTTCTTTCAGATTAATACTTTTTTGCGTACTTTTGCTCCCGACAGTATACGCGAGACTGCGTATTGCAAGTTAAACAACTAATAATCAACAAATAACAGTATGAAGAAAATTTTACTTTCAATGGCCGTTATGGCCGCTGCCATGACAGCTTCAGCTGCCGACAGCTTTACACTCGTGAACCTTCACGACAACGCTCCCATCGAAAACGGCTCTACAATCACTGTTTACGGTCTTGACGAATTCGGTATGGCTGAATTCGAATACCTCGCTACACCCAACGCCTATCCTGCTGATTTAGAAATCAAAATGGAGACAGTCGAATTAGGCGATATCGACGGTGTTGAACCAAGCGCAGAGCTTTGCTGGGCATCAGGCATGCTGGGCAACTGCCTCCCCGATGCAACAGTCTTCAACAAAATCTCAGTTGACGGCAATCCTCTGAAAGGCCAGATTCATTACTTCTCGCCCAACGAAGAAGCTACCGACAAAATCATAAGCAAATTCAAATGCTTCGTCAAACTGTCAGGCAAAGATGATTCTGAGGTATCATTCAATCTCGTATTCGACAGTGTCAACACCGGTATCGCCGGCACTATGGTTGACGAAAACGCTCCCGTTGAGTATTACACAATCGACGGTGTACGCGTAGCTAATCCCGAAAACGGTCTCTACATCGTTAAACAGGGTTCTAAAGTCCGCAAAGTAATGATGAAATAATATTCATCAACCGTTTCATAACTCATCTCACGCCCGCTGCGGACAATATTTCCGCGCGGGCGTGCGTTTTAAGTGAAGAACCAAACGCTTCAGAGTGAAAATAACATTCATCATTCCACCTACAGCCGACGGTAAGCACAGACCGGCTGAACGCACGGCAGGATGTACACGAGTAGTATATCCCGCTCCCAATATCTACGAACTGACTGCTGCCGCACTGCTTGAAAAGAAGGGTCATGATGTAGCCTATCAGGATTTCGTATATCCGGAACGCCGACCTGCCGACCTCGAGCGGTTTCTGGCTACAGACAATTCGGATGCCTACGCAATCTGGAGCGTCAATCTGAGCATGGAGGACGACCTGGAAGCCATAAAGACAATCCTGCGTCTGCGCCCGGAGGCGTATATAGTACTCATGGGACCAGCTCCGACTTTCTTCACGAAGCGCTTGGTGGTCGACCCGAAAGTTGTGGTTGTACGTGGAGAACCTGAACTGACGCTTGCCGAGTGGGTCGATGCCGCACCAGAAGGACCAGACTCCTGGAGCGAGATAGCAGGCCTGTCGTACATTGCCTCAGGAAAGCTCAGAAACAACCCTTCCCGCCCTCTGAACACCGACCTTGATGCTCTACCCTTCCCGGCACGATATCTGCTGGGAAAACGCGAATTTCACAATCCCAAACTTAAGACCGGACCATACACCACGGCAGTCACTTCGAGAAACTGCCCATACCACTGCATCTATTGCGTGCCGAGTTCTCTGACCTTTGCCCGCGAAATTGACTTCCGGGCCAACCACGGACGCAAACCGACTATCGGTTTCCGCTCTATCGAGAGCATAGAAGCCGAAATGAAAATGCTTAGCGAACAAGGATACCGCGCGATTGGCTTCATGGATGACAATTTCATCTGGAACGAGGAGCGTACACTCGCCATTTGCGACATAATGAAGCGCTATGGCATGGTGTGGGGCTGTCAGGCACGTGTCGACGCCATAACAGAACCTATCGCCAAAGCGCTCGGAGAGTCAGGATGCCGCTACGTAGACTTCGGACTGGAGAGTTTCGACGAAGGTATTTTGAAATATATCAAGAAAGGAATCACACCTGAGCAGATTGAATACGCCATACGCACAATCCACAAATATGGCGTACCTGTCAAAGCCAACGTCCTGTTAGGCTCATCGCCGTTGGAAACAAAAGAAACCATTCGCGAGACCTTCCGTCGTATACAGCGTCTGCCCGTCGACCAGGTCATGTACAACATAGTATCACCCTTCCCTGGCACGGAGTTTTACAAAATAGCTCTCGAGAACGGATGGATTGAGGGGGGAGAATATCGCCCTACCGACGTGCAGAGAGAATCAATACTCAACTACCCCCACCTCTCTTCACACGAAATAGAGAAAGCTCTGTATCGCAACAATCTGAGATATTTTCTCAGTCCGCGATTCATATTCAAGCAGCTCGGGCGATTCCATTCCTGGAAAGAATTCTCATCGGCTGCCAAAGCCTTAAAAGTAAAACTTTTCGGCTGAACCGATGACTATACGGCTCTCTATTGTAATAATTTCGTGGAACACGCTGCACCGTCTGCATCCATGCCTCGAGGCGATATCCGATGTGCTGAACCGCCCCGATGTTGAGCTGATATGGGTAGACAACGGCTCGACCGACGGAGCTTCCACATACATGGAGCAGACTCACCCAGACTCTCAACGCATACTGTTGGAGGAAAACCGCGGAGTGGCTTACGCACGCAACCGCGGAATCGAGAGAGCCAGAGGTCAATATGTACTTCTGCTCGATGATGATACAATTCCCTCGGCGGCAGCCATAGACCGTATGGCGGAGCATCTTGACACCCACCCCTCCGCCGGATTGTGCACGGTGGCTCTCGTATCGCCCGAGGGTGAACTGCAGGACAGTTTCAAGGCATTTCCGAGTCCGCTGGTCAAGTTGCGCAACGTTATTGCTGCCCGGCTCGGTGCTAAACGCACCACACGTCTGCCTGAGGGTATTATTCACCCTGTCTACGTGATTGGCGCGTGCCAGATGTTCCGGCGGGAACTTGTAGACAGCATCGGTCTTCTCGACGAAGCGATATTTTTCGGCCCTGAAGATGCCGACTTCTGTCTGCGAATCTCCAAGGCCGGTTATACAATAGATTATATTCCTGACACAAGTATTGTTCACCACTGGCGGCGCATGACCACCCGTAGTCTTACCAACCGTGTGTCGCGCATGCACATCAGTGCGCTGCTGCATTTCTACATCCGGCAACGCAGACTGTTCTAAGGCTCATGCCATAGTCCGTCGGCGCGTATGAGAGCTATGAGACGCTCAATAGCTTCCGATTGAGGAATTCCCTTCTCTACACATTCTTTGCCGCGGAAAAGGTTTATTTTGCCCTTACCGACGCCTACGTATCCATAGTCGGCATCGGCCATTTCGCCCGGACCGTTGACAATGCAACCCATGACTCCTATTTTGAGATTACGGAGGTGACCAGTGGCACTTTTTATGTCACGCAATGTTGACTGCATGTCATACAACGTGCGGCCACACCCCGGACAGGCTATGTATTCAGTCTTCGTCATCCGCAGACGAGTGGCCTGAAGAATACCGAGTTCAAGCCGGTGAACATCGTCGGCCGGAACTTCGGGCGCATCAATCATTATGCCCGAACCATATCCGTCCAAAAGCAACGCACCCAAATCGGCCGAAGCCTCAAGGCGTAGGCCATCCGTATCAGCACCGGAATATTCAAATCTGAGTATCACCGGATTACGGCGCCCGATAGCTCGCAACGTATTGATGTATGCCCTCATTTCTCCCACCGGATTGACATGCCGCGAGGTGAGTATGACAGGCATATCGTCGGATATTTCCGCCGGATTGTCCGATGCGAGCACAGAGTGCCAGCCAGCGGGAGTTGTTTCCGCAATATCTATGCCCGTCACTATGGGATAGTTGACATTCTCGAATCCTGGAATGGGTAGGGCGCTGTCGCGTTCCGCACCCTCAGGCCTCGGCGCATCGCAGGATATGCGGGGATGTCCTTCACGGCGGACAATGTAGTCGCGCAACGCCCTTGCAACGGGTATTTCATTTTCAGGAGGTTCGCTCAACGACACCCTAATGGTGTCGCCCAACCCGTCTGCGAGCAGCGCCCCTATCCCGACGGCACTTTTGACACGGGCGTCCTCGCCGTCTCCGGCCTCCGTAACTCCGAGATGCAACGGATAGGCCATACCCTCGGCATCCATGGCATCGACGAGCAGACGCACTGTGCGTGTCATCACTACCGTATTCGAAGCCTTTACGGAAATCACTATACGGTCGAACTTCTCAGAACGGAACACTCTCAGGTACTCCATGACCGATTCCACCATTCCTTCCGGCGTATCGCCGTAGCGGCTCATGATACGGTCGGACAGCGAGCCGTGGTTCACACCAAGCCGCACGGACGTGCCGGCTTCCTTGCAGCGATTGATAAAAGGCAGCAGGGCATCGCGCAGACGCTCTCTTTCGGCTTCATATTCCTCGTCAGTATATTCAATATGGCGGAATGTCCGCGCCGGGTCGGCAAAGTTGCCGGGATTGATGCGCACCTTCTCGCAGCACAGAGCGGCTGTAAGAGCCGCTTTCGGGTTGAAGTGTACGTCTGCCACCAATGGCACTTCGGAGCCGGCAGAACGCACCGCACGGCGTATTTCGGCCATATTTGCAGCCTCACGCGGACCTTGGGTGGTGAGCCGCACTATATCCGCACCTGCCGATGCTATGCGGAGCACCTGCGCTGCCGATGCGGCGGTGTTCAAAGTGTCGGTGTCGGTCATGCTCTGAAGAGCAATCGGGTGTCCCGAGCCGAGAGTGACTGTACCGACGGCAACTTGCGACGTCTGACGCCGGTGATAGTTGTATGGGTCTGTCACGGTCAGTTGGTTCGGAATTTATATTTTACGTCGGCAAGAGCCTGATTTGCCTTTACAATCTTGTCGGCGAGGCCTTTCTTATATTCGCAGAGGCGCACGTTTATACCTTCGTCGGCGAGAGCCAGCATCTGAGTGGCGAGAATGGCGGCATTGAGCGCTCCGTTGACTCCTACCGTAGCCACAGGAATGCCCGGAGGCATCTGTACGATAGCCAGCAACGAGTCCATACCGTCGAACGACGAGCGTATAGGCACACCTATTACGGGCAAGGTGGTGAGCGAGGCTATGACCCCACCGAGGTGGGCTGCCATGCCGGCAGCGGCTATGATGACCTTTACGCCACGGCCTGCAGCGTTGGTGGCAAATTCTTCAACTTCATGTGGTGTGCGGTGTGCGGAGAGAGCAAGCAGTTCGAAAGGTATCTGCATTTCGTCGAGAAAGTCGGCGGCTTTCTGCATGACGGGCAGGTCGGATGTGCTGCCCATGATGATGCTCACAAGTGGTGACATAATGATTGTTTAGAAAGTTGGAAAAAAGTAAACACACAAAAATCCTACGGCATATCCGGCCATTACCTGAGCGAATGTATGGCGTCCGAGATATATGCGGACAGTGCCGAGAAGTCCGGCGGCAAGTATGACGGCGGCTATCCACCAGATGAGGCTGGATGATTCGCCTGCCGAACCGCTGATATGGAAGAGCATGGCTACCACTCCTGCCATTCCGGCAGCATGGGCGCTGATTTTCCACCAACGGTTGACTATCAGATTGATTATTCCGGCTATCCCGCCCCCGGCGTAGAAAGCACTCACCCACCCCGGACACTGGCGCGAGGCCATGAACCATGCCGTACCAAGCAGACAGGCAGATGTTATCAGGTAGGGTATGGTACGCTCCTGACGGTTGTTCAGCGCCACGTCGTGTATGATGCCGAAAAGCTTGAGAATATAAATCAGCAACATGGGCAAGACGGCCGTAAGCCCGAAAACTATCAGGATGAACCGCACAGCCATGGCAGTGGGCAGAAAGCGGAGTATACTGAGTGTGAAAATCAGAATTATGCCGATGGTCGGCATCAGCAACGGACAAAGCACCCAGGAATAGATGTTGGCCGCCCGTTCAAGAGGAGACACACCCTTACGCTCAGGACTATTTATTTCGGGATTGGAATTCATTGCAAAATCAGTCGTTTTGGTTATGATTTGATGCACCGTATTTGACAAGTCCGGCAAACCTCGAGGGAACCGGCAGCTCAAATTCCATCATGCGTCGGGCAATCGGATGTACGAATTTGAGTGTGCGTGCGTGGAGTGCCAAACGGTGTATAGGGCTTGATTTGGCGCCATATTTGCGGTCGCCGGCAATCGGATGTCCGAGACGGGCGGCATGCACCCTGATTTGATTTTTACGCCCGGTGTCGAGTGAAAACTCCATCAGTGTGTATCCGTGTCCGCGCGCAAGCACACGATAGCGTGTCACGGCAGGCACACCGGCCGAAGGGTCTGGAGATGAATAGACCTGCATGGCCGAAGTCTCGCCAAGGTAGCTGCGGATGACTCCGCTGTCTTCGGGCACTATCCCCTCGACTACAGCCACATAGCGCCTCTCGAGCACCATATTGTTCCAGTTGTGCTGCATGGCTTCCTTGGCCTCGGGAGTCTTGGCAAACATCATCAGGCCCGAAGTGTCGCGGTCGAGGCGGTGGACTATAAAGACCTTGTTGAGCGGATGACACTTCTTCAGATA
>CAYVNJ010000059.1:10860-12077 GCA_964452865.1 uncultured Sangeribacter sp.
ACGTTTGCTGTCGGTGCCGATTGAGAGGAGTCCGTATCCTTTGTTGACCACTATGATGTCGTCATCCTCATAGACCATCTGCATTCTGGGCGAGGAGAATACTACAAACGGCCTGGTAAGATTGATTTTGACCTCTGAACCGGGGGCTACCGGTGTGTCAAACTGCGATGTGACCGCGCCGTCGACCTTGACATGTCCGTATTTAAGTTTAGTTTTCAGAGCCGTACGCTTGGCCTCCGGCATCATGGATGCCAGAAATTCCATCAGCGAAATCTCCGAGTCGGAAGTATTGCACCGGGTCATTATGCGGTCGGGGGCTGAGGTTGCACCGCGCCGGCGTTTATCTTGATTGTTAATATTCATGAAAAAATAACAATTATTCAGCAAAAAAGTGCGGTCGGCACGACAATATGGTGTCCTACATAGGCAGAAGTCTGAGTGCGGCTGTCGAGACGCCGACATAAATCAGCAGACCGACCATATCGTTCGTAATCTGGATAAAAGGTCCGGTTGCCAGCGCCGGGTCTATCTTAAGCCGCTCGAGAGTCATGGGGACGAGCGTACCGAAAACGGTAGCGAAAATAGTGACTACAAAAAGAGTGAAGCACACTGCCACCGTCACAGCCCAACCGTGGGGAAAGACGAGCATACAGTAGGCGAAAATTACCGCCGAAATGACTGTGGCATTGAGTAGCGAGATTATAAATTCCTTGCCGAGCTGCCGCCATGTACCCTTTATGTCGAGGCTGCCGTTTGCCAGACCCTGCACCACTATGGCCGAGGCCTGGACGCCTACGTTGCCACCGGTGCCACCAATCATGGGTATGAAGAGAGCGAGAGCCGTGACCTGCGCCAACTGGTTCTCAAATCCCGACAGGATTAGCGAATTGACTATACCGCCGATTATTCCGATGAGCAGCCATGGTATGCGTGCCTTAGTCTGGGCAAACACACTGTCGTCGGCATCGATGTCGGAGGTAATACCCGAAGCCAGCTGATAGTCTCGCTCCTGCTGCTCGCGCACCTGGTCCATGACGTCGTCCACGGTGATTTGGCCTACAAGTCGCCCTATTGAGTCGATAACAGGCATTGCCACAAGGTCATATTTCTCGAAGTCAAGAGCCACCTCGTCGATAGGCATGTCGGTGTCAACCGCCACAGGGTCAGCCTCCACGACTGGCTTCGTTTTTGACACCGAGGGGGCAGTAATCATCTTT
>CAYVNJ010000060.1:0-11900 GCA_964452865.1 uncultured Sangeribacter sp.
GTAATCTCAGCTCTGAATACTGGGGCTCCACTCACACTGTTGCTCAATACGTCGGCACCTTCCACATAGAAAGACTCTATCATAGGAGCTGAGGTATCGACTGCAACACCCGATGAACCTCCGGATGCAGCGACACCGAAACGTATTATTCCGGCAGCCCCGCGCCTGTCTGAAGGGTCGTATGCTGTCAATCGGATGCTCGGCATGCCGGATGCAGACAGTGTAGCCGGAATGCTTACGGCAATCTCGAACTTACCGTTCTTGACAGCAGCCTCTGTCATTCCGAGTAACTTGTCATCGTATGTTATTATGTCTTTATTGTCCGAGGTAGTCTGCATGTGAGCCAGCTCTGATTGACGGGGAGCATCGTAAATCTTAGCTACGATGCGACCGTTATAATTGTCGCGTAATGAACCTCCTATCGCCTTTACTTCACCTCGCAACGTGATATCTCGACCGGCTTTGAATGTATATGCCCCGTTTTCTGCCTTCTCCACACCATCGCCACCGGCTGTGGTAACATCGCATATCTCAGTGGCTACCGGATATCGCAACCCGGGATATCCCAGGAGGTGATATACAAACTCGTTGTTTGCACTGCTCAATGATTTGCTGCGGGCATAAATCTCACCTATTGTTCGCGGGCCTTTCTTCCGCTCTCTTTCAAGATACATGGCCGAGGCAAAATGATTCATATACATCTTGTTCTGGCTTGCCCAGGCAGTACGTGTCGAGAGAAGCGCACCTATAAGGCCGTTCGGTGAGGCAAAAAGTAGTTGTTCCGGGATACCGCGCTTGACACGGTCGAAACCTGATATCTCACACCCAGCCACTGCCATAAACCCGAGTCGTTTGTTCTTCAACTTGCATAAATCCGTCCCGGCGAGATAATGGCTGAAACCACCGATACCGCCATGTCCGAAGTAGAGAGTGCTCATCGCACCGCGATTGAAAGCATTGTGGAAGTAACCGCCGGCAAGTCCCTTGGCATAATCGTTGGCGTAAATCTTATTACCGACCACTGCATCACCTGTATATGATGCTACCCTTACGGCAATGTCATCCGTATATTGCGAGTGCATGTCGTTATCACCAGTATCACTCAGATAAATATTATCATTCAGCCAGTATGCGAAACTGTCGTCCGCCATGTATCGCGAAATCTTGTCAAGCATAAGCTGACATTCATCGGCTGTATGCACCGGCATTGAAGCTACACCCACCTGCATTTCGCGCTGGTATAGGTATTGTCCGCTACGCGAATCCGGCTCATAGTCATTCATCATGCCATGTATGTCGTTAACACCGAATGTACTGTCCGATTGGTTGCTTTCTAATGTCTGGTAAGTAATGATTGCGTTCGCCTTGAAAGGCTTGTCAGCCTGCAGAAGATTTGAACGCTGGTCGCCCAACAACAGCACGTTTTTCAGTTTCGCGTCGCTCCTGTCATATATCATTTTTACAAAAGTACGATAGGCCATAGGGTCTGGCATACCTTCTGAAAACTCATTGTATATCTGCTCGGGACATGCATATACAACCTCTGAACCATCATAAGCCTTATTGAGGCGGCCAAGTTCTGCTGCATATTGGACATATTCGGGTTGAACGATAATTACGAGGTCTGCACCGGACATGGCGTGCAGATTCTGATTTTTTACCTCATACCATTCGTCAGGTTGGAGCTGTTCGCGCGACGGGCTGAACGATACCAGCACATCACCGGCTGATAAACCTTCCGGCAGGGTAAGGTTAATACCGCCTTCGACTGAAGTAGCCGCCGAAACCGATTCTATATTTCCGTCAGCATCAACGCGCCACACAAGTGCGTCATCCGGAGCGGAAACAATTCGGTACACACCTTCCGGCAATCCGTCTGCACCAATATATCCGCGGCACTGCGTCTCTTCATTCTGATATCCCGGACGCCTTCTGTAGCCGGCAAGCACATAATCGAGATTTGCGCCGGTCGGTGTACCTTTCGGCGCATAAGTCACGGTAATGTTTCCTGCTGTCGACGGCATTGTCAGCATACCTGACGAAGGTGTTGCGGTTTCATATGTATAATACGCATCTGTGGCAACCTTACTTATTGTTGCCGAAACCCGTTGATTTGCTTTAGTACCGAATCCATAGGTCAACGTGCTGCCGACGGTTGTGTTGTTGTGCATGAAAACGCACTCGAGCGAAACTGGTGTCGTGAGGTCGGCCAGCGGCACATCGAACGGTATTTCAAGTGTACGCGAACCGACAGCTTTCAGACTCTCGCCGAAAAACAGCTGTCCTGATTCGTTGTAGTTCTGCTGAATGTCCTTCTCATGATAAATATAGTCGTACACATAAAACTCTTCACCGTCATTCTCCGGCACAATTACCTCAGCCTTGCTGACAATCTTTGCATCATCGCGGTTTTCAGCAAGAAAATAATAGCCGTTCGCAGAATAAATATTGCGAGTAGTTCGCTTGAAATACGGAGTACCGTCTCCGCTACGGTGAGTGTCAAGAATTATCTTTTCAGGTCCACGCCCGTAGAAATATAATTTATCATTGAGATGAAATGTACTGAGTGCAGGCAAGTCATCCGCATAGAGACGTTTGCCTCCGGCATCCAAGAAATTATCCGGACGCATCGACGCACCTGTACCGAACACGCCCACCTTCGAGGGCTCGGAAAATCCCATCTCGCGCAGTCGTGAATAACTTATCTCATAAATACCGGTTTCGCCGGTACGTATTTTCACCCACTTACCGTCAGCCAGTTTCGAGGCTTCTGCAAACGGAACAGCCGCTTCTCCGTCGGCCATAAGACCAGCAGCCAACATGGCCACAAAAACAAGTCTCTTACCGTATATTTTCATCTTCATAATATTAGTCGCTCTATGGATGTTGCGACAGAACCCGAATTCCACGGGTCTGCATTTACTTTATATTTAATGTCAGTACTTCTGTATCTGAAAGTACACATGTAATTTTTTGCCCAATCTCAAGGGTGAACCGCTCCTCGCTCAGGCCGGCCATTATGACATCTCCTGTTTTGAGAGTAAAATACCGGCTTACTTCCGCTATTACCTCGTCAACCGACATGCATAGTTTTTCTGAGCTCCACATTCTCCGGTCATCTCCGCACATGAATGTAAAAGCAGGCGTTTCTCCGAATTTTTCAATCGGTAAAAACTCACCTAATACCGCGGCTCCGTCAAAACTCCATGCCGCCGAACCATGAGCATCTCCACCAACAGCCTCTGTATTGAGAGCTGCGGCCGCACAATTATAATATCGTCGTGCAAACTTAGCTGCTATATTTTTGCCCAAGCGGTCAATCCTGACAGCCAGCGACATACGCGTCGCAAATTTTGGAGCGAACTCCGGCAGATAAAATGGCTTTCCGTCCTTGAGCATGGCAGAGTCGGCTATCATTCGCAATTCTGATGACGATGAAGCACCTCTGCCGTAATTACTTGTCAGAGCCAATATCTTCATTCCTCGTCAGAACTCAAAGCCTCAAGACGGTTATACATCAACGCCAGATGCGCGTAAATCGACGTGCTGGTCATTATCGTACCTTCCGGCACGAGTATACGCCTCGGCGTAAAATTCCATATAGCTTTCACGCCGGCATCTACAAGCAAGTCGGCGGCATCCTGTGCCTTATCAACCGGTAGTGTCAATATGCCTACACACGCATTCAATTCAGCCTCGCGTTCTTTAATTTCAGCTATATCATACACCGGAACACCATGTATACAACTGCCTATCACCTCTTTTCTCGTATCAAATCCAGCCACTATATCAAGCCCGAATTTTGCCAGACCTTTGTCCTGCATAAGGGCTGACCCAAGGTTACCTACGCCAATAATTACAGCTCTGTGCTCACGCTTGAATCCGAGAAATGATGTAAGACATTCTGACAATTCCTTCACACTGTAGCCAATGCGGGTTTTCCCTTTGACGTTGAGGAAACTCAAATCTTTGGCTATCTGCGAAGCATCCACACTCAAAGCTTTGGATATCTGAGTGGAAGATACATTCTCTATACCCTGTTCGGCCAGCGTATTCACATACGACAGATACCATGGCAACCGTTTGATTGTTGGTTCGGGAATAGGCGGATTATTAGGTATTGTCATCTATATTTTCTTTTTTCTGACCGCAAAAATAGCATTTTATTCAATTTGTGTCAAATTACGGCGCTGTCACGGCAAGTTTCTTTGTCTTCGTTGCCTCTATTCCTTCTGCGGTCTTCACACGCGCTCGGTACAGATATATACCGCGGGGTACTCGCTGACCTGAGCCATCTGTCAGATTCCATGTGGCGCTCGATTCAGAATGACCATTGCTGCCCGAGGCGGCATCCCATACCTTGCGGCCGGTCAGGTCATAAACCTCGATATTGCAGTCCACGGTATTTTGCGGCCGGTCATGGCTGATTGTAAATGTCACGCTTGTCGATGCAGGATTGACATCTGGCATCACATCATATATCGTCGGACTCTGTGTCAGGCTTACACGATAGTTGAGAGTGGCTATCGTACTGTTGCCGGCATTGTCCCACACGGTCAGTCGTGCTTCATGGTCGCCAGGCTCCTGTTCGGGCAGAAGATAGCGTATGTGACCCATAGTGGCATCTTCGGTATCCGGGTCATAATAATCCGTAAGGTCATCATATACTTTGTTACCGTCGATTGTCAGAGTCATGCGATGTCCTATGCCTGCCTGAGATATGTTTATGCCCGACTCGTCGCGGACTGTCGACACGAACACGGGAGTGGTATTGACAACTCCTCCATTCTTGAACGAGGTATTGTTCATGCCTATGGCAACGATTTCCGGGCCGGCCTCATCTTCTATGCTGTCATCCCAGCCATACACATAGAGGTAGTCGCTGTAGCCGTGAGCCTCCCGGCCATCGTCAGAACTTGCATAAAGGCTCAGCAAAGCCGGACTATAGTTATTGTCTATCTCGTTTGGCATCAGTATAGTAGTCTCCCACATACCGTTTTCTATTTTCACACGGCCGGTGTAGAGCAAGTTTTTGCGGTCGTTATACATGCGTTTCACACCGTCCTTGCCATTGCCGTATGTCTCTATCACACGTTCCGCGTCATAGAGCATCGGCACGAGTGTACCATTGAACGCATCCACCGTATTGCCTTCCATATCAATAATACGCCCGCTGATTTTTACGCGCGAACGTGCGGCCAGGACCGGAGCTTCATCATTCTCACCGTTCATGTCGTGGTCGCCGACAGTATCGGCCACAACCTTGTAAGACGGTGTAGGTATACGCATGGCCGGGTCGCCCATGAGCAGATAACACAACTTGTTAGTGTCGCTCTTCATGTCGTTCTTGCCGTTGGTATATACGTCGCCGAGACGTATGACATCGCTCCCGTCCTGAGTTATATAACGGTTCATGTTTTGGTTCAGGCTGCCGTTCGGACTCATATACGACGGGCGGCATGCCGCCATTACGGCTATTGCCCCGGCCTTAGGATTGAGAAACATCATTTCTGCGCCTGATATATCGTCATTATCCCAATTGGCGAATTCACATGAATAGGAGAAAATAATGGGCAGACGGGTATTCGACATACCTACAATATCCTCATATCTGAGAAATCCTTCATGTGTCCAGCTCTTGGGGTTGGCATGGCCTATATAGTCCATATACATGATACCTTGGTCGAGCGCACGATAGAAATGGTCGCGGGCATCGGGATAGCCAGCACCGGTTCCTGTCTGCACACGAGGATACGAATCAAGATACAGACGGTCATAACGGTAGCTGCGACCCCGTTCGCTCGAAGTCAGAACCTTATATACGTCCTCAGCCTGGTCAAGATGTATAGCATTGTCCTGGTCGTCGGCAATGAGCATCAGGTTGTTGCGCCATGCGCCAAGTTCCGGTTCTTCCACATACTTAATGATTTTGTCTACAACCTCACGTGCCTCCGTTTCCGTTTTCACGGGAATACGGCCTACACTCACCCGTAAAGGTGCTGAATTCATATTCAAAGGAATGTTATTGTCATCAAGCATGGCTATATAGTCATCCGTGCTATACGACGACTGCGACCAACGGCTGTCGGCAGTATGCCATATAGGCATATTGGGGTAGCCCTGAGTCATCACGGCATCGGTTATACCGCGGTTGTCGTATGTAGGACGTCCTACTATCAGGCAATAGCCGGGTTTCTGCTCACGGTCATACCACATTTTCATGAGTTTTCTGTAAGCGGTCAGCTCCGGTGAGCCGGAAGAATATTCATTGTACACTGGCTCCGGAGTCAGCACAACCACATTCATATCGTCATGACGACGGTGAAGGTCTGCAATCCGCTCTGCCTGAGTCTTAAACTGTGCCGGGGTGAAAATCACCATATCAGGGGCTGGCATCGAATGTAGGTTCTGATTATCGACCACTCCCGACTGCACCGGCTGATTGCTGATTTTGCCCGGAGTGAAGGCCACATATTCCCTTTCCTTCTCGGCTGGCATGAACACCCCTTTATTCCCGGTCAGTGTATATTCAATCTCGAATGGGGCTGCCGGGTTAGTGACATCCCATATTTTTGTTGACGAAGTACAGCCGTCCACCATCAATGGTCTGCCCTCGGAATTACTGTCTTCTGTATAGAAATACAGATAGCCCGTGGCATCAAGTTTAAGATTGCGTTCGTAGTTGATTGTAATATAGTCGAGGCGGGCGAACTGAAGAGCCCCTCCGCCTGAGTTGAAATCAATCTTGATGTCAAGTTTCTCCGAACCGTCGGTCACCGACTTGTAGGCAATCTGGTTGACAAAGAACTTCTCGCTGTCGTTTAAGCCCGCAAATTTATCCGCGTTTCCTTGCGGCAACTGATTGCCGTTGGCCGACACACTGATTGAGGCTGACCCTCCGGAGGTCTTGACTCCGAAACTCACAGCCACCATAGCTTTGTCGCTGGCTCTGCCGGGCAGACTGAACGAGAATGTCTGCGAAGGCTGCGTACGGAAATCCTCACCCCAGAAAAGAGTGCCCATTTGTCCGGCATTATATAGCTCCTTCTCGTGGAAAGTTCTCTCCGTGAATGTCGTAATCGGATTTACAGCCTCCGAACGATAGTCTTTCTTGGCAGGCTGCGCGTCGTCTGTATCGACATCCGATAGAAAATAACAGCTTTTGGTCGAATAAGGGTTCTGTACCTGCTTCCAGGGCATATCGACCATCGAGGATTTTTCCCAGTCGATAGTATTGACACCCCAGAAACAAATGGCGTCCCCCTCCCTCACTACAAGCTGGCGAGGCAGGTCATCGGTCATAGTATTGGCATTCAGGGTCTCATTGATGCGCTGTCCGCCGTAACCATATACGTTGACTCGCTCCGGATTGCTGAAACCCATGGTGCGCAACTGAGCATAGGTGATACGCTGCATGCCGGTATTAGCCACACTGACTTTCACCCACTTCCCGGATGAAAGGCGCGAGTTGGAGGCATAAAAATCTGCCGGAAGAGCTAACCCCTCCGGTATGCAGACAGCCGACAGAGTCACGCCCAGGACCGTTTTCAGCAGCCCGCGGCATATACCCGTCACCCTATGTTGTTTCTTATCTGATATCTTCTTCATGACCTGACTATCGTTGTCGTAAGTGTATACATCTTTGTTATTTAACGCCTGAACGACGCACATATTGTATCGTCCTACGCTCATTCTCGGCACAGAACCGTTCAAAGTCTTCGCGGCTGCCACAAAACACATCGAGGTCGACATTCCCTTTGACTCCGGCAACCTTGCCCCGGTGGTAATATTGCCAGAAGCGACAGTCTATATCTCCCGGCAATTCACGGAAACTGCACAGCCACATCGGACATCCTCGGAAATCACTCTCCATTAATGAATAATACTCCTTCAGGCTCGAATAGAACGTCACCGTATACCCGGCAAGCCGTAGGTATTCAGCCATAGCCGAAAGATTTTCGAGCATCCGCTCGCGGTCGGCCAGTGCTGTATTACCATGCGTCTCAACGTCTATCGCCACTCCGAGCGACAGAGTCCGACCGCCAATCGCTTCAATAAAATTGACCGCCTGGTCAACTCCATCCGTATCAAACCGGAAGAAATGGTAAGCGCCGACTTTCATCCCTGCATGCATGGCTTTGTCGTAATTCAGCCGGAAATTAGCATCACGAAAATCAACACCTTCCGATGCCTTGATGAAGACAAACTCAATGCCCGAGGCTCGCGCGGCATCGAGATTCATCATCCCGTTGTGTGCCGACACATCAATGCCGCGAACCGGATATAGTACCGGGTCGACATACGGAGGCGATGTCTTAAACTCCCGCACTGCCCACCACGATACGAAGGCAAACATGCACAGCAGTATTACAAAATCCACTCCTAACAGCGGGTCGCGACGTCTCATGCTTTGTCAGTTCTTCCATACAAAGATAATGCCACAACGCCGATTTTCCAAATGGCTCAGGAAATAATTCGCATTCTTTAATACATTTTAACCACCCGCGGATGATGCAATCAACACGTACCCTTGCGCCCGCGACCCCGGTATGGGGTCATCCGGGCGGCAGTTATTTACCATTGAGTAACGCGGTTGCACGAGCCGTTCAACCCTAAATCGAGGGGTGGGATATATGCATTAAAATCAGCTGAACGTAGGGGCGCACGGCTCGTGCGCCCGATACAAAAAGAGGCTACGCCTTTCGACACCCCACGGTACTTTCTGTGCGCACTCTCCGGCGCGCATTTTTATGTATACTTGTGATTATTGGCGGTAGACCTCTTTATTGGCTTTCGCGCCGCGCTTCACGATGTAGATGCTTCCGACTTCCGGAGCTGCCACTCTCTGTCCCTGCAGGTTGTAATACTCCGGTTCGGCATTACCGTCGGCATCCAATTCCTCTACCAACGGCTGATGCGGCAGGTCGGTACGCTCAAACAGAATTTCTTTCGTATCAAGTTTCTGTACCTTACAAAGTATCGGGTTTTGAGGGGTTACATCTCTTGCAAGAATATTAGGAGCAGGCGGAAATAGCCCCGGGAAAGCTACAAGACTCTGCATACATCCGAAACCATCGATGACTTCGAATGTGCGATTTTTTTCGGGATAATAGTAATGGTCATCTGGAACTAAAAATTTTTGGGAATAAACCAAAATCTCACGGCCTGAGTTTTCATCTATTCTTTTCTCTTTCAAAGTCAGCGTACCGTAATCCCATAAAGCTAAATAAGTATATGGGCACTGAAAATAATTATCCATTATCCAATGTCCGACTTCCTCAAAAGCAGG
Organism: uncultured Sangeribacter sp.; assembly: GCA_964452865.1. Classification (GTDB taxonomy): domain Bacteria; phylum Bacteroidota; class Bacteroidia; order Bacteroidales; family Muribaculaceae; genus Lepagella. The sequence continues at coordinate 9,290 of CAYVNJ010000060.1, forward strand.
ATTTTCCGGGAGTATAAAATAATCACTTAGTTCTCCTATGCGGTAGCTTTCGCCCGGTTCAAGACTGTAGTCGTATATCATGGTTTCTTTATCAGTCATGCCATAGACACATCCACTCCAATAAGGAATGAATGTTGAACCGAGCAGCATATAAACCTTGTTGTCTTCCTCACGGAGATATGCATATATGCAATGTTCATTCCCAGAGTCATAATCTCCATACTCATCACATTCAATCATTGCCATATATTCTCTGTCCTCAATACTCCTCGACTCAAAACAAAATGTCTTATGATAATTCTTTTGCGTATCTTCAACGTATGAATAATAATATGTAAACAAACAATCTGTATAAATATGAGATAATGGTTTGGTCCCTTCTGCGTTAACAGAGCATGGTGCAAGAACCCACGATATAGATACTACTAACGCAACAATCGATTTAATTAATGATATTGTCTTATTTGTCATGGTAATGTGTGATTTATAAGTTAAAATGTAATCTGACGGAAATAACTTCCTGTCTGTATCTTGAAGGTTGAATAATTATTCAATGTTCCCCGGCAGTAACCCAACAACGTGCCGCCGGCATATAGATTTCCTGTTTTAAGATAGATATTTCCATCTGATATAATCTCGACTATCGCACCGGGGGCTACTTCAAGGTTGCCGTTAATCACTACATTTCCTGTTCCCCGGATAATAAGATGACCGCCTGGTGATACTGAAAAAGACTGATTTATATTACCTTCCGTAACGAAATAAGTGCGTTTGTCAGTTACACTGATGCTGCTGCCATACAGTTTGCTGAATGGTTTATATCCGTCTTTGGTAATTGTTACTGTCTTGTTTTCAATATTCTTGAGAGAGATGCTGTTAGAAACATTCGGTGTTTGTATGCACTCGGTCGTGGCTTGACCGTCGCTAACCGTAATGCAAGCACCATATATGTTGCTCAATGACAGTGAACCGTCCAGACCATATAGCTCAGAGACTTGAAATGTTTCAGGCGAATCAGTCCATACATACATTTCCGGGTCTCCCAGCAAGGAATATGTAAGATATAAATGATGGAAATATATGGAATTATTATTTAATGAACAATTATATCTGCTTTTATTAAACATATCTCCTATTTTTAGTCCTCTGCCGAGCAACGCAGCAAATTTCCCTTCTAATATAGGTGAATTAGTGCCATATCCGGCTCTTGTATTGCCGATAAAAGCAACTCCTCCATATTTACCGGCGGTAGTGTAAGCCGAACCTATATTAAACTGTCCTTTCAAGTAATATTCTGAAGAAAAAGCATCCGATGGACAAGCGTCGCATGCAAAACTATAAAATATGCCAGGGTAGAGATTATTGGTTAGATTATCAAGTCCGGATTCGTAGGGTTTGTCTTGCTCAAAGATTTGATTGTTTTGAGCATTTATAGAATACTCCTTTTTATTTACTTCGTCTTTATAGACTCTTATTTTTCTCGGTTGTCCATGACCGTCTATCATGTTGAAGCCATAATTTTTATTCATTTCGTTGATAACCTGTGTGCCGGAATGACTATTATTGTAATTGTCAGCAATCATAGTTGTTAATGTGGAATACGTATTATCTAGCGCATTGTGCGAATTTTGATAATAATAGTTATGATAAGACGGATTCATGAGATTATTAGCTCTCACAACGAGAGCTTTCTTGAGATACGACGTATTTCCTAATCCGGGATTACATTCATAAAGAATTAGCTTCTTGGTGTAGTTGTCAACTTCCTTTGCATTCTTACAGTGTAATCTTCCTACGAACATGTCTCCATAATAGCTGATTCTGTCTCCAGTACTATAGGAATATTCTGCGTACTCTCCATTTTGATTAGAATCCCAACAGCCTGTCATATCAGAGAAATATAAATCAGAAGGTACATATTTATCTTCAGGATTGTAGTTATCTGTGCCTGCACTTCTGCCAAATCTTATTGGTAATTCTGTGTTCAGATTATCACCCCCGATAAGGACATAACACCGGCCGTGGGATTTGTAACACTTCTGCAAAAAATTGCGAACCATACCGGCAACATCATTAATCAAAATTCCGGAAGTGTTGTCTCCACTATTTATGTATGGGTCGTCCTTAATACTTTGGATTGTGCGGCGGATTACGTTATAGCCTTTCATTTGCTTCCAGTATGCAAGCTCGTCAAACGCCGGCATAAGCTCGTCAGTAGTAATTATTATATATGTCCCTGCGTCCTCATATCGTATTTCGTCAAATGAATTTGCTTTTGTCGGTTTTGTGTAGTTGACAACTATTTCGGAAAGGTCAAGATTCCTGTCCGGTTTTTCGGTAAATATAGGTTTCATCGGCATTTCAGACTCGCTCACATCGGAGTAAGACAACGACAGGTCGACATTGTCGTAAACGGCGATTGTACCTGCCGCAGGGTCATAAGCCACGGGACAGACCGCTACCGTGACTATATGGTTTGAACCGTCGATGAAATAATCATTTGCCACCCAGACGTTTGGCTCATATACCTGGCTGTACGCCTTTTCATCCGGCTGGGTTTCCACGAACTTTTCATTGGTCGTGATTGGTTTCTGTACGGGCTGCAGTTTTT
>CAYVNJ010000061.1:0-11613 GCA_964452865.1 uncultured Sangeribacter sp.
TGAAGTCCTTACCGGCGATAGGCATCTTAGTCTCTTCTGCCAGTTCCCACATTGCGGGAATGTCAACAGTGGTATTTGGCGCACCCATGATGAAGGGACAACCTTCCTTCAATGCTGCGTATGCATAGCACATTGAAGGAGCTATGTGTTCACGGTCATCTTCCTTCATAGCCTTCTCAAGGTCTTTCAGAGTGCCGTGATATTTCTCGTCAACCGGCACATAAACCTCTGTAGAAGCGGCCCAGAGCACAACAACACGCTCAACACCTGTTTCCTTCTTGAAGTTGCGGATGTCTTCGCGCAGACGTTCTACCATTTCCCAACGGGTGATATCGCCCATTGTATTATCACCGTCAAGACGTTTTGCATAGTTTTTGTCGAAGGCAGCCTTCATGGGCTTGATTTTCATCAGCTCATCCTTTACAGGCTCAATGTCTTTTTCTTTGAGAACTTCACAGTTAATAGCTGACTCGTAAGCATTTGCAGGATAAACATCCCATGCACCGAATACTATGTCGTCAAGTTCTGCCAGAGGCACGATGTCTTTATAATGAAGATATTTTTTATCTTTTCCACGACCAACACGGATTTTATCGTATTGAGTCATTGAACCTACAGGCTTGGCGAGACCTTTTCTGGTCATCATGACGCCTGTCATGAATGTCGATGAGACGGCGCCCAACCCTACGACGAGAACGCCGAGTTTACCATTGGGCTTTACTGCTTTCTTTTCTGACATGATTTAGATATAGTTTGTTTGTAATTTCAATTTCAGTCATACGAAATGACGGCGTAAAAGTATGCAGATTTTCTCGAACTGCAAAGAGTTTTGTGGAAAATCAGCCACAAGCATTTGTGAAATTATATTAATAACCCTCGATTTTATTTAATAACTGTTAAAATAACAACATCAAAACATCCAACTGTTAATTTTTATTAACCGGGCTCACCCCTAATATTTCACAGATGTCTTTAAGCGCAGCTATTTGCGAAGGGTCTGTAGCTGCATCTTCTTCTGCGGTCCAGCCTTTCCCCTTGAGCCATAATGTAGCGCAACCCAGGCTTCGTGCGGGCAGGATATCCTTACGCAAGCTATCTCCCACCACAAGTACTTCCGACGCTGGCATACCCAACGCTTCTACTCCTAACGCAAATATTTTGGGGTCAGGCTTTCTAACACCGACCACAGCACTCTCAATTATTTTACGGAAATAGCCGTCAAGCCCGTAGTCGGCGAGCACTGCAGAAATATTTCCGTAGAAATTAGATACGAGCACCATCGGATAATGCGCTGCAAGTCCGTTGAGCACCGGGCGCGATTCTTCGACACACTTCTTGGCATAATCATAACAGAACTGTGCGGCCGCTTCACTTTTCGCTGAAATCTCGGAGGGATTGAACTTACCCTGTTCGGCAAGCCACTGTAGTTCAAGTTTAATTTTCGCCCTGAGAAGAGTGAGAAAATTATCGTTTTCTGTTATATGTCTAACTTTGGCCATTTCGCGCTCGGCATATACATACGCCTCACGGAAAGTAGGTTTATCCGTCAGAACTCCTGCCTTTTGCCAACCTTGCCATATTATCTCGCTCCAATGGTCGCCACGGCTGTCGAGCGTGCCGCCATAGTCAAAGATGATACCATGTATTTCTGAAGCATTAATAGTTTCCATCTTCAATCTTTTTGAAAAATACGTTACATATTCTCTCATGCCTCCACATCATATAGACAAGGAGTACATTAAGCACCGTCAGCTCAAATGCAAAATATAGCCACGGCATCTGAAAAATGAGGACTGCAGCTATAAGAGCGAACGAACGGGTATTGAACGAAAGTATATTGGTATATTTCATCAGCGGACGGCTGGCCTGACGAAAATCGTTTCTCAGTCTTTCAGGCAGATGCCCGTTGAAACGATTGCGCATCATTGCCCGCAAGCGCTGCATGCGGGGGGTACGCTGCTCCTGACCTACCGTATAATTAAGATAGAACATCAGTGTCAGCTTATTAAAGAAATCTTTACTCCATCTCAACGAGCGCCACTTCTCTTTCAAAGCCTCCGAATTCTCCAACTCACTCCCCGCTTCTCCTTTCACAAAATATAGATGAAACTGACGGTAACAATCTGCCATGGCCGCTTGAACGGCATGACACAAACCCGTCACAATAGCCATCACCCATATCACCCAATGATGCGACATAAAGAATTCACTTGTAACATTCTCGCGCAAACAAATGGCTACATATATCGCGGCAAACCATATATCTCCGCTCACACCGTCAAGTATTCGTCCAAGACGCGAATACTGGTGAGTCATTCGGGCAAGCTGTCCGTCTGCACTGTCAAACGTATTTGCCCATACCAAAAGGAAAATGCCAATGAGATTATACCAGAAATTATCAAAATATATCATCACACCTGCACCGATACCAAGAAATATCGAAGCAATGGTAATGGCGTTTGGCGTAATCCCTACTTTACTTGCGGCAACCGCCCACAGATATCCTAACGGTCTATAGAACATGAGGTCGAAGGTCTCCTCGGTATCCATAGACTTAAGTGTGGATTTATATTGCTCCTTCAGACTCTTTGCATTCATACTTATAGTCCAAGTTTATCGGCATTTTGCTTGATATGACTCAATATGCCCTTCGCAATAAACGGAGCAGCTTCATTACGGCAGGGGGCGAAACTCGGCCAGTCATTAAAGTCGATAATGCGTATTGACCCGTCTGCATCCACAATGCAATCTCCTCCATAGATGCGTACATTTAACACTTCCGATGCCTTCTGACATATTTCGCGAAGATAATCCAGGCTGAACGGTAATCCTTGGCTTTTCCCATTTATTGCCTCATGTCCATATTTACTATGTCCCTCGTCAAACGGATAGAACCAGAAAAAGAAGTCCGTATCGGCAACACCATAGAATTTTATAAGGTCGCCCTCAAGATGCTTATTGATTACCGCGCGCCGGATGCCACGCAGAAAATACTCCTGAAGCACTTCCTGCGCCTCATCTATATGGCGGCAATAACTCACATCCTCTTTGTGCATGGCGTGGAAATCCCCTCTTTTTATCCAACACGTCTTGAAGCCGCTATCCTTTAACTGTTGTTTGACATTTTCATCCGTATCGACAATCAGGCTCTCCGGATATGGAACACCCATTCCCAACAGTATCCGCGTCATGCGCTCACGCGTACAATTCTCTATGCCGTGTCCTGAGTTAATCACCAAGGCGCCATTATCCTCCGCCTCCTGCAATTTAACTATCGACCCGTGTTCCCTGCACATATTGACAATTATCTTTTCACTCACTCCTTTGCGCATGAACTCATCTTCGGAATAAACGTTGACCTCACAACCTCTCTTGCGAAGTTCCTGAGCCACATTATTGAAGATGGCCGTATCATTGCCAATATGATTGGGCGAATATGCCCCCGCGCGCATAATCCCCGCTATTTCAATTCCTGCCATTGATTTGGATTTTTCTTTTTCAGGATTTAACAAATGCTTCAGCCTTAACTATGTCGGACGCATGGTCAACATCCAAAATTTTACCGAGGTCGAATGCTTTGAGTTTCAAGCCTCCAGCCACCAGAGCCCGCTGGAAATTCCGCATTCTGCTCACTCCTGAAGCTATACAATCTTCAAGAATATCGACGGCAGGGTCAGTAAGCCCATAGATACCGCCGGAAATAAATTTTATGTCAGGGGCATTTTCATCAAGAAATCCGGTGATGTCATTATTTGCATCAGTCGATACATAGAGTGGTTTCTCATCATCAATATATGAAGTCACACCCATCATACCGGCATAATCGTCGCCAAGTTCATCAAAAGCCTTTACATATCTTTCGAAATCATCCGAACGGAATATAGTATCTACCGTCGTAAGGACAAACTTGCCTGACCCTCGAAAAATATCACTGAGCTCATAAAAACTATGCATCGAACTTGGAGTGCTTTTAACCTTTATGTACAATGGAAAATCAAGCTGAGGCTTCAATGCTTCAAGATACTCCTTCACTTCCGTAGTCTGGCCATTCACTATCACAGCTACACTTTCTGCGCGGCAATGGTCGAAAATACGGAGCAACCGTTCAATCATCGGCATACCGTTAATTCTTACAAGAGGTTTGGGACTCTCTACGCCCTCGCTGCAAAGACGCGACCCTTCTCCGGCCGCAATTATTCCGTAATTCATAGCTTATTATAGTTCTGAAGGCTCGTCTTTACTTAAATCAAGCACCGTTTTATCGCCACTGCGGTCAACATATTGTTTCTTAAGCGGGCGTGCATGCGCTGCGTCATAAATCTTTCTGTTACGATAAATGTCTATGGCATGATACACAGCCTCTCGCATAGACTGTTCTGATGCTATGCCTTTGCCCGCAATATCAGCACCTGTACCATGGTCGGGAGATGTGCGGACTATCGACAGACCTGCCGTATAATTCACCCCATTCGACATAGCCTTGGTTTTAAACGGAGCAAGTCCCTGGTCATGATACATGGCAAGTACAGCATCATACTTTCCTACATTGTCCGAGCCGAAAAAGCCGTCGGCGGCAAACGGGCCGAAGGCCATAACGCCCTCTTTGCGAAGTTCCGCTATAGCCGGTGCAATTACTTCCACCTCTTCATTACCCAATAATCCGTTGTCGCCGCAATGTGGATTAAGGCCCAATACTGCTATCCGCGGACATGTTTTGGCATAATCCCGACACAGACTTCTATACAGAATGCGAGCCTTATTCATGATTGCATCAGCCGTTATGGCTTTCGAAACTTCCGAGATAGGAAGATGTGTAGTGACAAGGGCTACTCTCAGCGAGTCGTCGGCAAGAATCATCAACGACTCGCCTTTCTCGCCAAATTCATTTTCGAAATACTCCGTATGGCCGGGAAATTGGAATTCGTCATTCTGAATAAAATGCTTGTTGATTGGCGCGGTTACGACCACATCCACGTCTCCCTTACGAACAGCCTCGGTGGCTGCCGCTATCGAAGAAAGAGCGGCCATTCCACTCTCGGGAGTAGCCTCACCCGGGCAAGGTACGGGATTTGTACCTGGAGTCTCTACGAGATTGAATACACCGGCCTTGGCATCCGAAGCATTTTTGATTGCTTTATACTTGAACTCGCTATCTCCGAGTAAATCTTTATACAGGCGTATCACACCCGACGAGCCGAAAAGAACAGGAGTACACAACTCCAGCATACGCTCATCGGCAAAAGCCTTGATTATGACTTCAGGGCCTATTCCATTCGGGTCTCCCTGAGTCAGTCCTATTCTGATGTTCTCCATCATATCAACGTCTTGAATATTTCAAGTGTCAAATTTAATGATTTTTTCTCGTCTGCACGCTCTCTATAAGTTTTTACCGTCTTTGGCTGCAAGCATACCGCACGCAGCATCAATATCCATACCTCGTGATGTCCGGATAGTACTTGTAATGCCTTTTGAGTTAAGATAATTGCGGAATATTATCATTTTCTCCTCAGAAGACGGGTAAAGATTATCCGCACCGGTCGGATGATATGGTATTAGATTTATTCGGCAATCAACACCGGCACACAACGCAGCCAGCGCATCCGCATGCCGCAAATCGTCATTGACGTTGCGCCACATTATATATTCGAGCGACAATCGGCGCTGGTGTGCGAAATCATATCCTTTCAACAACTTCATCACTGCAGATATCGGATATGCCTTCTGTACAGGCATCAATGACTCTCTCTCTTCAGCCACGGCGCTATGGACACTGACCGCTACATGAACCTGTGTCTTCTCAAGCAATTCTTTAAGCTCGGTCAGCTTGCCTACTGTCGAAACCGTTATACGCTTCGGACTCCATCCAAAACCCCATGGTGCGGTAAGTATCTCGATAGACCTAAGGACGTTAGGAAGATTATCAAGAGGCTCTCCCATACCCATGAAAACAATATTGGTCAGCGGCATCTCATTACTTCCAGCTGGAGGGATTGAGAGTATCTGGTTCATTATCTGTGCCGCCGATAACTGACCCTTGAACCCCATACGCCCGGTTGCACAGAAATAACAATTCATCCTGCATCCGGCCTGACTGCTTACACAAAGGGTTGCTCGCTCCTTATCCGGTATATAGACCGATTCTACCTTTAATCCGCGACCCGCATCAAACAGATATTTCACTGTTCCGTCAGCCGACTTTGCCTTGCGCGAAGCATCATAACGCCCGACAGTATAAAATGTCGAAAGCCATTCCTTGTTCTTAATTGAGATATTCGCCATCTGCTCAAACCCGGTCACTCGCTTGGCATAAATCCAATCTGCGAGCTGCTTTCCCACGAACCGTGGCATACCACCTGCGACAACTACACGCTGTAGTTCGTCAAGATTCATTCCTATAAGAGGTGTAAGCTCTGTTGTCTTGCTCATGTCAAAAGGTTTCATATCGGTAAATAGAAGGCGAGGCTCGCATCTCACTACGGCCTCGCCTTACTTCTATTCCAGTTCATTTCGAGGCTTATTAATCCCCGGCCTCAAATTTATAAACTTTGTTTTCGTATTTTTTAGTACCTTTCAGCATACGTTCAAATGCCGGACGATGACGCTGCATATACTGCTGCATATAGGTGTTGGCATCATAAGGCACGCTGTCTTTTGCCTGACGGTTCACACGATAGATGTAAACTCCGTCATCGCCTTTGACTACCATTACTTTCGGTCCGGGTTTTGTGCCTGCTATACGACCCATCGTCTTTAAATCCTGAACCTGAGGATTACCACCGAAGTGGAATGCAGGCACACTCTGAACCTGCGTTCCTATTGCAGCTGCAGCCGCTTCAGGTGTATTCTTGCCGCTCGCAGCTTTCACATATGCATCTCCAGCCTTTGAAGCTTTCACACGGGCTTCAAGAACTTCGCGTACTTCCTTGTCAGTGTAAGGCACATAATCTTCGTATTCGTCGGTCACAGCCGCTACATATAATGCTGGAGCGTCAGCTTCCTTCGAGTCGTATATGTGAGAGATATCGCCTTTCTTACCGTCCATCACTACCCAACGCACCACCTGACGGCTGTTTGGATAGAATACCTGTGCACCAGGATAACGTGGCACGGCGGGAACAGACGGTGATAGTTGTACTCTCTGAACATTATATCCTGCTTTCTGAGCTGCATCGGCAAATTTAGAAGCATCTTTATTTTGTGCCAGGAACTTCTGAAGTTTATCGCGTTCTGATGTAATGGTCTGAGTGCTCGGATTGAGCTTGTAAGTCACCATGTCATAACCAACAACTTCGACAGGTGCATTCTTTTTAACGAGCTGTGCATATACTGTGCCCTGAGGTGTTGACATCATAGAGATGAACTTACCCGCGGCATTACTCAGGGAGTCAAGCTGTGACTGCTCAAGTGCATTTGTAGCACCCTGTGCTGTAAACATCGGTATCCACTGGTTTTTCTGAACCTGAACACTGTCTCCGTACATAGTCATGATGCTGTCGACTGAAAGGCCGGCATTCAGTTTGGCAAGAACCTGAGCGGGCAGACGGTCGCCCACAACTGCAACTGTATTTATCTGTACTGAGTCGATGACAGACTTACGGTTACCCATCTTCACTACAGTGAAGCCGCTTAAATCTTCACTGATGAGGCTTACGGAATCTTTAGGAGCGCGTGTCAGGTAATCCTTCAGAGCACCGGCACGGACGTCCGACATACGAAGTTCCTTATGTTCGAGACTGATACCTTTGCCACGCAACTTCTTAGAGATTGTACCGGTTGTGTCACGAAGCGATGTTACTGTTTCAGAGGCCAACTGCTTTGAAGCAGCGCGGTCGGCAGCGGACGGTGTGACATTTACTGAAAGGAATGAAATGACTTTAACCGGCTCTTCAATCTTGTACGTTTCCTTATAATTGGCATACATTTCACGCAGGTCATTGTCTGAAGCCTTATATTTGTTCATGTCAGATTGTGTGAAAGGCTTATATGCCAATGTCACATCCGATGATGCTACATAATCATCATACAGGCCTCTCTTGTCGAGTTCGTTGGCACGAATTGTATTCGACAGAAGGCGCTGATATGTATTGCGCTTAATCATTTCTGTCGTTTCAGCTTCAAGAGCGAGCCATGCGCGCTGCATAGGAGCAACATCAGCTTCTGTAAGGCCATTTTGTTTAGGATTGAAAATCACCTCATAAGCTTGTTGAGGAGTAGTGACATTCAAACCGGCCTGCTGCATCTGCTGAATAAGCACACCAAGATTTTGATTGATGGGATTTTCCATCATATAGTATCGAAGTTGCTCTCCAGATGCTGTAATTCCAAGTTTGTCCATAGAACTGTTAATCAGATGTTCTATTACAAGTTGGTCAACCGCTACCTGAGCCAGCATCTGTGTGTCATAATTGGCTGCCTGCGGATTGGTTTTGCGGGCTTGCTCAAGCTCATTGGTTAGTTCCTCACGCTTGCGCTGGTACTCGGTAAAATCAATCTTGTCTCCTCCAATCTTTGCTATGGTGGTAGTGTCGCCGAACAGATTGCGACTGTTGGTCAGAGCATCGCCTACGATAAACGCTAAAAGAGCCAGACCTATCACTACGATAAGCAAGACCGACTTACTCCTGATTTTCTCTAATGTTGCCATTATTCTATTTAGCTAAGTATATATATTTCACAAAGTTAATCCAATCGTTACATCATCATCTACCTATTCATCAATGCCTGATGCTGATTTTCAACCTCGCAAAGATACGGTTTTTTAGTTCATTTCGCAAGTACGCCAACTCATTTTATAGAAAATTCTTTCTTAATCGTATCGACGTAGTCTAATTTCTCCCAGGTAAACAATTCCACTTCCATCGTCTTGTCTCCCATTGGCGAGGCGAATTTCTTGGTCACTTTCTCAGGTTTACGACCCATGTGTCCATAGGCCGCAGTCTCTGCATAAATGGGTGCACGCAATTTAAGGTCTCTTTCTATTGCGTAAGGACGCAAATCGAAGATATGTGCAACCTTTTCAGCTATGTCGGCATCGGTATAATGCACATGTGATGTTCCGAAAGTATTGACAAAGATACTAATCGGTTCTGGCTTACCTATCGCATAAGAAACCTGTACGAGCATTTCATCTGCCACTCCGGCGGCAACCATGTTCTTAGCTATATGACGTGCGGCATACGCAGCCGAGCGGTCTACCTTGGAAGGGTCTTTCCCACTGAAAGCACCACCACCATGAGCACCTCGCCCACCGTATGTGTCAACTATAATCTTACGCCCCGTCAAACCGGTATCTCCATGCGGTCCTCCCACTACAAACTTACCGGTGGGATTGACATGCAGTATCAGCGATTCGTCGAACATGGCTTGTATGTCTTCGGGAAGCTGTGATTTGACTCGCGGTATCAATACTTCCCGCACATCTCTTTCTATTGTGGCAAGCATTTCCTTTTCGGCTGCAACACGTGCTTCGGGAGTATCTGCAAGCGGTTCTGAGAATTCATCATGCTGCGCGGATATCACGATAGTATGTATGCGTTTAGGACGTCCGTTGTCATCATATTCAACTGTCACCTGACTTTTTGCATCGGGTCGAAGATAGGTAGTCTTCTTACCTTTGCGGTAGTACGTCATTTCTTTACCTTCCCTTCGTATTTCGGCCAGTTCATGCACAAGACGGTGTGCAAGGTCAAGCGTCAATGGTATATAATTTTCCGATTCATTGACTGCATACCCAAACATCATGCCCTGGTCTCCGGCACCTTGAACTTCAGGGCTGAGTGTCTGCACACCACGGGCAATATCAGGACTCTGCTCATGTACTGCAGTCAGAATACCGCACGAATCTCCGTCAAAACGGTAAGCTCCGCGGTTATAACCAATCTTATGGATTATTTCACGTGTCACTTTATGAAGGTCGACATAGGCATCTGAATGTACTTCACCGGAAATAACAACCTGACCTGTGGTACACATAGTCTCTATCGCCGTCTTGGCCTGAGGGTCGTATGCAAGAAAATAATCGACAATTGTGTCGCTTATCTGGTCAGCAACTTTGTCGGGATGTCCTTCGGACACTGATTCTGAGGTAAATAAATAGCCCATTTCTTATATATTGTGTTTAATATTCTGCGGTTAAGACTGAGAGGAATAAAAAAAGCATCGCCGGACTGTCCTGCAATGCCATATCTGTTTGTTATCGTGAAGGCGAACGCCTACGGTAAGCAGTTTTAGCATTTTTTAGGGTGGTTGCAAGCAGCCAAATTTATCCACACTTGTCTTTCAGCGGCAAAAGTAATAATTCTTATCACCACTGCCAAAAATATAACGGAAATTCATCTTATTTATTATTTGAAAAGCCTACAAGGCGCTCTTACCTACACAACGCTTATGCGTCCGGATTATTTTTTGCGAGTTCGACAAGCATCTCTGATGCTGTAAGGTTCGTTTTAGGATGTTTCCACCCTGAAGCTATCTCTGCGAGAGGTTCGAGAAAGAAACGTCGTTCACTCAGCCGCGGATGAGGAATTGTCAATGTTTCACTCTCTACTACTATATCATCTATCGCTATGATATCTATATCTATCTCGCGGTCAGCATAGCTACCGTCAGGGTTTCGATGAGGAATGCATGACAGCTCGCGCTCGATGTTCTGAAGCTTGTCGAGTACTTCCTCCGGAGTGTCGTCGGAAGCAAACATGAGACATACGTTCAGATATTTATGGTCAGATTCATAACCGACCGCAGACGTCTCCACCACATGAGACATATCGAACGGTCCGAATTCCATACCGACCCGGCGCATCGCACGGCTCAGGTTGAGCCGGCGATTGCCAAGGTTGGAACCCATATTTATTATTACGTTACTCATAAACGTTCTGCGAGGACGCTTACAATGTCTTCTTAACTTCAACTTCTTCGTAGGCCTCTATCATATCGCCTTCGCGTATATCATTATAGCCTTGTACTGACAAACCGCAGTCATATCCTGATGTAACCTCTTTCACATCATCCTTGAAGCGTTTGAGAGAACCGAGTTCACCGGTATAAATAACGATACCGTCGCGTATTACACGTACTTTAGCCGTACGTTTAAGCTTGCCGTCGCGAACCATAGCACCGGCAATAGTGCCGACTTTCGAGATATGATATGTCTGGAGCACTTCGGCAGTACCAAGTATTTCTTCTTTGATTTCCGGCGAAAGCATACCTTCCATTGCAGCCTTAACTTCCTCTATCGCTTTATAAATGACGGAGTAGAGACGTATTTCCACACCCTCTTTCTCCGCCTCTTTACGTGCGGCAGCGGAAGGACGTACCTGGAAACCGATGATGATTGCATCAGATGCGGCAGCAAGTGTAACATCACTTTCGGAAATGGCGCCCACGCCTTTATGGAGAACGTTGACCTGGACTTCTTCTGTCGAAAGCTTGATAAGAGCATCGGACAATGCCTCGATTGAGCCGTCCACGTCACCTTTGACAACAAGGTTGAGTTCGTGGAAGTCGTTGAGCGCGCGGCGGCGTCCGAGTTCTTCAAGGCCAGGACGTTTCTTGGTGCGCAAGCCTAATTCGCGTTGCAGCTGCTCTCGCTTGTTGGCTATCTCACGCGCCTCC
>CAYVNJ010000062.1:0-11126 GCA_964452865.1 uncultured Sangeribacter sp.
CCGACGTATTGAGCAACAGTGTGAGTGGAGCCCCAGTATTCAGAGCTGAGATTACGGACAATCAGGGCATCCGCCTCGGCGCTGTTGACCTTGAAGGAGGTACACAATTTTTGCTTGACGGCAAAATAGTTGCCACCGACCTGACAGGCTTCTGCGAAGCCGAAGACGGAGGTAAAAAGATTAAACTAACACTTCCTATTGATGACATAAAGACCGGCCGACACACAGCGCGTCTGGACGTGCGCGACTATTCAGGCAATATAGCTTCGTCGACATTGGATTTCACAGTCGGAAATACCGGCGTCGTATCCGGCGAACTGAAAATGCTCGAGGTAGCATTGTTTGATAAGGCAACATTTGAATATACATCTGCTGAAGCTACCTCGTCAGGGCGGTTGTATGTTCTGGATGGTAGCGGCAATACGGTTTACACCGCATCACTTTCCGGCCAGTCGGTTACATGGAATGGAAATAATACCGAAGGCAATCGTGTGCCGCAAGGAGTATATACGGCCTATGTGAACGGGAAGAATGTCAGCGGAGGAGTATTTGTGTCACCTCGTATTGAATTTGCTGTCTTTACCCGTAAAAAATAAGCGCGCAGGGCAATAATCAGCCTAATATTCAGTTATAGAGTTGTAACCTCACCTCATACTGAATAGATAAAGCAGATGAAGACAATCTATAAAATATTATTGGCGAGTCTGACTATAATGTTGGTCTCGCCAATTTGTGTGAAAGCAGACGATGATATCAAAGACCAGGAGTTCAACCCGGTCAATACAGGTGTGACGACCCTTGGTATTCCACCCGATGCCCGCGGCTCAGCCATGGGAGCGCTTGGCGCGGCTACAGACCCGGACGTCAATTCGCAGTACTGGAATCCGTCGAAATATGCCTTTGCATATTCCGGCGGTGCACTCTCGATAAGCTATACACCATGGTTGCGTAAGATTGTCAACGACATCTTCCTTGCAAATCTTGCCGGATATTGGAAACTTGGCAGCGGCGACAATCAGGCTTTGTCGGCATCGTTGCGCTATTTCTCTTTGGGTGAGGTGTCGACATCGCAGGGTAGCGACCTTGTGCAGACAATAAATCCTTATGAACTTGCCTTCGACCTGGGGTATTCGCGTAAACTGTCTGAGAAGTTCTCAATGGGTGTAGTGCTTCGTTACATTCTTTCCGACCTATCATACACCGATGCAACTTCAGGCGAGGAGAATACGGCAGCATCGGCTTTCTCTGCAGATATATCCGGATATTACACGACTTTCCCGATGATAGGACGCAACGAGTGTCAGTTTTCATGGGGTTTCAACATCTCGAACATAGGTACCAAGGTGAGTTATGACCATGGTGCGAACAATGCTTTCCTTCCGACCAATCTACGTCTGGGAGCAAACTTCATGTTCCCCCTTGCCGATTATCATACACTATCTATAGGTCTTGACCTTAACAAACTGCTTGTGCCTACCAAACCTCGCACACGTGACTACGACATGACTACCGAGGAGGGTCAGCTGGAGTATGATAAAGCACTTCAGGATTGGAACGATATGTCGCCTTTCACGGGTATCTTCAAAAGTTTCAACGATGCCCCGGGTGGTTTCTCTGAGGAGTTGAAAGAAATCAATGTATCGCTTGGTGCAGAGTATTCATACAACCAGCAATTCTTCGTTCGCGGAGGTTATTACTACGAAAACGAGATGAAGGGTGGCCGTTCCTACTTTGCTTTCGGAGCAGGCTTCGCACTGAATGTTGTACAGCTTGACGCATCGTATATGATGGCTACAGCCCAGAGCAGTCCGCTTGACCAGACATTGCGTTTCACTCTTTCATTTGACATGGAGGGTCTTCGCGACCTCGTAGGCAAACGTCGAAGATAATAAGTTATGAGCACTGACATCCGAATAGGCTCCGGATTTGATGTACACCGTCTTGTCGAAGGCCGCGAATTATGGCTTTGCGGCTTACGCATAGAGCATGACAAAGGGTTGCTCGGGCACAGCGATGCAGATGTGGCTATTCATGCACTCTGTGATGCACTTTTAGGCTCATTGGCTTTAGGCGATATAGGTAAACATTTTCCAGATACTGACCCGGCATATGAAGGGGCAGACAGCAAGTTGCTGTTGGCTTCTGTTGTCAACATGCTTCATGAGCGGGGGTATAGACTTGGGAATGCTGACATAACGATTATGGCAGAGCGTCCGAAGTTACGACCCCGTATTGATGAAATGCGCGAATGTCTTGCCGCAATATGTAAGGTCGGTGCAGATGCAATCTCAGTCAAGGCCACTACTACAGAAGGACTTGGATTCACCGGACGCTGCGAGGGGATAGCTGCCCAGGCCAGCGTGATAGTCCTTAAATAAGGTACATTCATCCGGATTTGATTATTTCGGCACTTTGGCGTAACTTTGTGGAATTATGGGCGGAGCGTCAATATACCACATAATAATTCTCATAGCCGGAGTTTTAGGAATATTCCGTGGCTGGCGTTGTGGCTTTCTTGGCCAGACGGGCGGTCTGCTCGGTATTCTGTTCGGTATTGTGTTCTGCAGACTTTTCGCCCGCGACGGAGCAGAAATTATTGAAGGTATGTTGCCTTCTATAGCAGGTCTTTTCGCATCAGATTTCATATATATGTCGCTCTCGACGGCGGCTATATTCATTACTGTATATCTCGGTTTTCGACTGTTGTCGTCAATCTTCCGCCGTATATTGTGCGGGCTACGCCTCGGAGCCATCAATTCGTTGGCGGGGTCGGCGTTGTGCCTTTTCAAATATATGTTGATGATAAGCTTGGTATACAACGTTATACTCGCGATTTTTCCTGGTTGTGCACTGATGCGGGAATGCAAGGCTGGCGACGGCAATATGGTGGAGGTGGTCATGGAGCTTGCTCCCGCATTGCTGAACACTTATTCGCCTTGCGACCTCGCACTGAAATATCAGTTGAAGGAGGCAGAGGCAATCTCCGCCAACATAACGGGCACTCATCTTGTTATATCCATGACGGGCTGTACTGACGCTCGTCTACAATCATATTCAGACTATGCTACAAGTAAAAGATTTGCATGCCGAAATCAATGGCAAGGAGATTCTTAAAGGAATAAATCTGGAAGTTAAGCCAGGCGAGGTTCATGCCATAATGGGACCGAATGGTTCGGGCAAGAGCACGCTTTCAATGGTGCTTGCCGGCAATCCGGCTTACACTGTTACCGGCGGAGAGGTGTCATTCTACGGTAAGGACCTTCTGGCCATGTCGCCCGATGTGCGCTCGCACGAGGGTGTATTTCTTGGCTTTCAGTATCCTGTGGAGATACCGGGCGTATCAATGATAAATTTCATGCGCGCCGCCGTAAATGAGAAACGGAAATATTTCGGAGAGCCACCGATGAGTGCTACCGACTTTCTGAAATTGATGCGTGACAAACGTGCGGTGGTGGATTTGGATAATAAGTTAGCCTCGCGTTCTGTGAACGAGGGTTTTTCAGGTGGCGAGAAGAAACGCAACGAGATATTCCAAATGGCGGTCCTCGAGCCGCGTCTGTCAATTCTGGACGAAACAGACTCCGGGTTGGACATCGACGCTTTGCGCATTGTTGCCGGCGGTGTCAATAAGTTGAAAAGCGACAAGAACGCTACAATTGTCATAACCCACTATCAGCGTCTGCTTGACTATATCAAGCCGGATTTCGTACATATCCTCTACAAAGGTCGTATAGTAATGACCGGAGGTCCCGATTTGGCACTCGAACTCGAAGAGAAAGGCTACGATTGGATTAAGCGTCAGGTTGGCGAGGAGGAGGCTTCGAAATGAATGCGCTGAAGCAATATACCGACCTCTATGCCGAACATCACGCATTGATTGATGAACACTCGGCCAATTTGCTTAACGAACGGCGTAAAGAGGCCGCCAAGGCTCTGGATGGAGCAGTCCTTCCTCCGGCAGGTTCAGAGAATTATGAACATTGCGACCTTGAGGCTATGTTTGCTCCGGATTATGGACTGAATATTGCTGCTCTTCCTCTTGACGTTGACCCGTCATTGACGTTCCGCTGTGATGTTCCTCATCTGAGTACGGCACTTTTTCTTACCGTAAACGACCGTTGTACCCCCGCATGCGATGTGGCTGAATTGCTTCCCGAAGGTGTGATAGCCGGCAGTCTTGCCAAAGCTGCGTCGGAATATCCGGAACTGGTAGAGAAATATTATGCCAGGATTGCCGATGCCGACAATACCACAGTCAATCTCTCGACTTTGCTGGCACAAGATGGTTTCTTCCTTTATGTTCCGGCGGGTGTCAAAGTTGAACGCCCGCTGCAGCTTGTCAATATACTTTCGTATCTTATGCCTCAAATGGTAGTGCGTCGTATGCTTATAGTGATGGAGGAAGAGAGCGAGGCTAAATTGCTCGTGTGCGACCATACACAGACAGAAGATGTATCATTCCTTAACCTGCAGACCATTGAAATATATGCCGGCAGAAACTCCAGATTTGACCTCTATGACCTCGAGGAGTCATCGGCCGATACTAATCGTGTGTCACAGCTGTATCTCCGTCAGGAGGCTGGGTCGGATGTGATGATTGACGGGATAACATTGTTCAATGGCCGGACACGTAATGAATACCATACTGTCTTCCGTGGCTCGGATGCAAGCCTGCATCTCTATGGTATGGCAATCGAAGATGCCGAGCGTAAGGTAGATACGTACTCGCATGTTAGCCATGAAGCAAAAGACTGCCGCACCGACGAGATGTTCAAATATGTGGCCGACGGAAAATCGCGGGCTTCCTTCTGCGGAAGCATCTACGTTGCTCCAGGGGCTTCCGGGACACAGGCATATCAGTCAAGCCGCAATGTTATCGGTTCTGACGGTGCGCATATTTTTTCAAAACCTCAGCTGATTATTCATAATGATGATGTCAAGTGTTCGCACGGCACTACTATAGGTCAGCTCGATGCCTTGCAACTTTTCTATATGGAGGCTCGTGGCATCCCTGCTGAGGTAGGGCGTCGTATGCTTAAACAGGCATTCATGGCAGACGTAATAGAAGGTGTCCGTCTTCCTGCCCTGAAAGAGCGGCTGTATGGGCTTGTTGAGCGACGTTTTTCAGGTGAGCAATCGGCATGTGCGCATTGCGCCGGTAATTGTCACGCCAATAAGTAATAATAAAATGGATGCGAGAGAAATCAGAGAGATAAGGACTCTTTTCCCTATACTTGAAACCCGCATTGAGGGCAGGCCGCTTGTTTATCTTGACAATACGGCCACATCGCAGACGCCGACAGGGGTTGTCGATGAAGTTGTGGCTGGCTATGAGAAATATAAGGCGAATGTTCATCGTGGAGTGCATACCCTTTCGCAGTTGGCCACGGACCGTCAGGAGGAAGTGCGTCGTAAGGTGGCACGGTTTATCGGGGCATCATCACACGAAGAGGTGATTTTTACTTCGGGCACGACCGATAGCATTAATATTGTCTCTGCTTCTTATGGCGAGCTTATTCCCGAAGGTTCGGAAATAATATTGTCGGTCATGGAGCATCACTCCAATATAGTTCCTTGGCAGTTGCTGGCTGAGCGGCGAGGATTGAGTATCAAGGTTGTAGATATTGATGCTGAAGGACGGCTTGATATGGACGGCTATATAAGAGCCTTTTCTGATAAGACCGCGTTTGTATCACTCTGTCATGTCAGCAATGTGCTCGGAACAATCAATCCGGTGTCGGAAATAGTTGATATTGCACACAGTCATGGAGTGCCGGTACATCTTGACGGAGCTCAGGCGTCGCCGCATATCAAGTTGGATATGAGAGCGCTCGGATGTGACTTTTATTCATTCTCATCGCACAAGATGTATGGTCCAACCGGAGTAGGCATACTTTACGGTCGACGAGAACTTCTTGAAAAAATGCCTCCGTGCCGCGGCGGTGGCGAGATGATAAAGCATGTATCCTTTTCGGGTACTACTTTTGCCGACTTACCATTCAAATTTGAAGCGGGTACTCCTGACTTCGTAGGTATTGCAGCTTTTGGTGCAGCCATTGATTTTATAGAAAAAATAGGATTGGAGCGCATTGAGGCGCATGAGGAGAAGTTGCTCGATTTGGCTACTGCCGGACTCCGGGATATAGAGGGTGTCGAGATTTACGGTACAGCTCCTCATAAGAGCGCCGTGTTGTCGTTCAACTACCGGGAGGTGCATCCGTATGATGTAGGCCTTTTGCTTGACAAAATGGGGGTGGCTGTACGCACAGGTCATCATTGTGCTCAGCCACTTATGGAGCGACTGGGAATTCCCGGCACAGTGAGGGCTTCATTTGCTGTGTATAATACAGAGGAGGAAGTCGAGGATTTCCTTACGGCTTTGCGTAAGGTAATCAGTTTTTTCTGATGAAATAGGCTGCCGGTTCTATCTTGATTTTGTACGGAATGGCCTCACGCCGAGGCTTGGTTGATTTGTAATATACGAACGAATGTTGTCTGTCCCAGCTGCGGATGTCAACGCGTTGGGTCTCTCCTGGAGCAATGTTGCATCGGCGGAAAACATGTCGTCGGTGCAGCTGTGAATTGTCTTCCGAAAGATAAATTATGTCTACAGAATATCCTGTAAGAAGTCTTGCAGACCTGTTGGTTAGGAAGAAAGTCTCAACATCAGCTCCAAGGGTCTTATCATATCCGGAAAAAACAGGAGAGCTGAAATCATTGCCACTGTTTACAATACGTATACTCCCCTGAATTTCTTCATCGTTGACGTCGTATACTGATGTTTCGATTTTTGGAGTTCCGGGGTCAATTTTAATTCGTTTGCCGGACGTCACAGTGGTGAATGATGTGTATAATGCCGTAAGACACAACAGAATTGCCCGTGTATTCATAACATTCTTATTTGACCAGGTAATGAACCGTCGGGGTCTATGCCTGGATATATTTTGCGGAATCCCCTTATGGTCTTATCTGCAGGATTGTAGTAAATGCGGAGTATGCGGCTCAACGACGGAAACATTCCGAGGATATTAATCCTGATACTGCCTTTGTCGGGTAGATTTGTCATGTTTCGTCCGGACGAATCAATCTTCGATTGGAAACGCTTCTTATTACATAACTTACCGTTCTTGTCGCGTTTAGAGTATAATTCGAGTATATATGTTGAAGGGTCGGCCGTAGGAATACATGTCCCGAGTATCTCTCCGGTTTCTATCGACATATCGGGTGGAACAATGGCTGTAATATCATATACAGGAAGTGAGGCAAGTTCATCAGACTGCCTCCGGAAAATCAGTATTTTAGTTTCGCTGCCGGTAAGCTGCCATATACCCTCCGGTCCTGACAACCCCCATTCGTCGCAAAGATTCATGGCTGATTTGGTGTCGACCACCCGGTCGGTGTATTGAGGCTCACTGCACCAGGCAGCAAGCGCGATGAAAGTACAGGCTATGGCTGCTATAATTCTCATTTGTTTCCTTTGGTCGAGAATGTATACTGAAATCCGAAACTAAGAATTTCTTTAATCATCCAATGACGCCAGTTTCCTTGTCGTATGTCGGAACTCGTGTCATAGCGCAGATGTGCGTATATCTGGGTGCTGAGGTAGCGGTTCAGAGTGAACGACATTGTGTTTTCCCAGTCGCCTATGAAGTTGCGGTAGTTTGAGAAGAGGAAAAGTCTTGATATATATTTGATGTTTGAGGTAAGAGCCCAGTCGAGTGTCAGCTCGCCGGTACTACCTACTTGGTTGAGAAATTTTTGTCCGCGTTTCATGCTGAACTGCTCCGGGTCGACATTGCTGTTTATGCACGTTTTCAGGTTGTAGGCAATAGGGGATAGTGATGCATTGAAAACAAGGGTCTGCTTCTTGTTGGTTGTGGTATACGTCATACCCAGACCTACGTTGAATTCTCCGGGAGAAAGGAATGTGGCGCTCATCTGTGGTTCGTTCTGGACATAATTGTTGAGGAACTGTGTCTTGAACCTCATCGTAAGACTATAGAACCATTTGTTCGCCGCCTTAAGACCAGTCTTGAAATTCCATTCGAATAAATCTTCGGAGATTGAGTATTTATGCAATTGGTCTTGCGGAGTGGAGTATAGACCGAGTTTATATTGCAAGTTGCTTTCAAGCATAGCGTTCGGGTGAAATACCGGATTGAGGGCTACATTCCAGATTATGTGTGTGAGCAGCGATAGGTTGTTGTTGCCACCCTGATACCAGTTGGGCGACAGATAAGCCTGTGAAAATTGTATTCCTGCATCAAAATTGTGAATCCAATGCCGCTTTTCAATGACAGGTTCGCTCAGCTGGGCTTCCTCGACCACAGGTTCAGGCAAATCCTGATTGGTTACGAATGAAGCACGTGTGTAATTGTCGCGCATCAGTTTGACTGGCTCAGGAAGTTTCCACAATGCATATTTGATGCTCGCAGGGTCGGAAATCATCATGTCGTAGACCATCCATCGGTCAAGCTCACGCAACCTTTTCCCTCGCTGAAGCCAGTCAGTGGAGAAATTGGGGACGGTTGTTGCCGATGTCGGTAGGTTGAAGCTTAATTCCGGAGTTTGAAATGATATTGTCCTTGGCCGTTGGTATCCACTGAAAACGGGCGCTACTTGCAGCATAGACCAGTTCATGCCCGGTCCTTTAATCTGATTGACAATGTTGATTATGGAATCAGCTGACGAACTACCTTGTTCGGCAATGGGTTGTGTCGGGTGCAGGTCAATGTGTCTGAAGTGTTGCGCTTCAGCATCTTGAATTGATAGCATAGCATATGCCGCTATAGTCAGAGCAGCTATAGTGCGGTAAAGTATCATATTGATGTCTGTTTAATCCGGTTTGCTCAGCAATCGGTCGTATTCATCTGAGTTGATAAGTCTGAGAGCTTCACGGAAGATAGGGTCGTGGTCATTGTATATTTTGAAATACGTCTGATTTTCAAACACATCCCGTCCAATCAGTCCTTTTATGACCATTTCAAAAAGCGGGCGGCTGATTTTGAATTGTTCTTCATCGAACGCTATGTTTTCCTTATCTGCCAACTCTTTTATTTCGTTGAGCATCTCTTCTGATACCTTGAAGTCATTTATGAAGGCATCATCATTCTTATACTTTTTCTTTAATTCTTTTCTGTGTGCATCGACATAGGATATGGCGTATCGGTTGAGTAAACCCTTGGCCATTACATTGCGGTAATATTTAGTATATTCCGTCGTGTCGAGCGCTACGAAACGGTCGGGGGAGATGCCTCCACCTCCGTAAATAGGACGTCCGAGACGCAATGTGTTGACCTTGAGAGAATCAATGTGATGTATTGAGTCAGCATGCATCAGTTCGCCGCTGTTCAGACGGTCAAGTAGGTCTTGTGCATACTGTTTCTGATTGCCTTTCTGGTATGGCTTCTGAATGTCACGACCCGTTGGGGTATAGTAGTGTGCTATGGTGAGCCGCATCATAGAACCGTCCGGGAATGGGAACGGACGCTGAACAAGACCTTTGCCGTAGGTGCGACGTCCGACTATCAGACCTCTGTCCCAGTCCTGTACAGCTCCAGATGTGATTTCCGCAGCCGATGCGGAATACTGATTTGCCATTATCACGAGCCGTCCGTCGGCCATGACCGGTTTCTTTCCTTTAGGCTTTGACATCGACTCGTAGCGGTCTGAGCTGCGTCCTTCTGTGTATACAACCAGTTTGTCAGGCTCTATCAATTCGCTTACAAGGTCAATGGCTGCGTTCAGATAGCCTCCGCCATTGTCTGTCAGGTCGAGAATAAGCTGTTTCATACCTTCGCGTTGCAGCTTCTCGGCGGCTTCTGTAAATTCGCGAGGTGTGTCTGCTCCGAATTTGTTCAGACGAATATATCCGGTTTTGGCGTCTACCATATATGCAGCATCAACGCTGTAGATAGGAATGTCGTCGCGGGTGATTCTGAAATTGATTGTGTCGGCAGCTGCTCCGTTTTGGTGACGCAGAACCCCTACATCGACCGTAGTGCCTTTAGGACCGCGCAGTCGTTTCATGATTTCGCGGTTTTTCATCTTCACTCCGGCTATGCTTGTGTCGTTGACACTGATGATGCGGTCGCCGGCAAGTATGCCTACACGTTCGGAGGGACCGCCAGATACAGTCTGGATTACGTAAAGAGTGTCCTGATTCATGTTGAACGTGATACCTATGCCGCTGAAATTTCCTTGCAGTGGTTCATTCAGTTCGCGTGTCTCTTCCGGAGTGGAATATGCCGAATGTGGGTCAAGTTCGTTGAGCATACCGCGGATGGCATCTTCAGCCAGTTTCTCTTCGTTGACAGTGTCGACATAATAGCGTGCGATGGCTCCTTCGGCCATACGCAATTTAGCCGAAGGTCCGTAGAGTTGGGCTGTGAGTGCGACTGCAAAGACTGCCCCTATGACTAAGAGTGTGTATCTTCTCATATTGTTGTGATATGCAATGTGTTAAAATTATGTATGTTTACCGGGGAGAAATTCCGTTATGTCTGCTCCGAAATGTCTGAGCTCTCTGACTGCTGATGATGACACGCATGCAAGTTCCGGCAATGCATAGAGAAGAACGGTCTCAAGGCCGGATATCCTCCTGTTTATGTCGGCCATATTTCTCTCATATTCAAAGTCTACGGTCGAACGTACTCCACGCAGCAGGTGTGTAGCTCCGTGTTTGATTGCAGCCTCAGTTGTCAGGCAACTGAACCCTGTCACACTTACTCTGGGTTCGTCGGAGTATAGTGCGGCTATATCTGCAACACGGCTATCTGTATCGGAAGATGACGCTTTCTGCTCATTGATGCCCACACCTATGATTATGCGACCGAAAAGACCAAGTCCGCGCTCAACAAGAGATGCATGACCGGTAGTGAACGGATTGAACGAGCCTGCGAAGAAAGCTACAGGGCCGTTTGTGCCATTAAATTTCGGAATCATCTTCAATGACAAGATTATCGATTATGAAATTCTGACGTTCCATAGTGTTTTTGCCCATATAGAATTCCAGCATCTTAGCGATGCTGTCGGCAGTGCTGAGAGTCACCGGGTCAAGACGCATGTGAGGACCGATAAATTCGGCAAACTCCACGTCGTTTATTTCGCCAAGACCTTTGAATCGT
>CAYVNJ010000063.1:0-10989 GCA_964452865.1 uncultured Sangeribacter sp.
GCTGCTGCTTCAGTTTTGTCGAAAAGCATTCGTGCGGTGTCCGGATTGCTTACGGGAATGAACACATCAGGAAGTACCTTCTGGCACTCGGCCGCTATTTCAATCGCTCCGTCGACAAAAGGCAGGATAATGTCCACATCATATTCATGGGCGACACGCGCTATGTCTTCGACCACCCCCGGGTCTGACCATTTAAGCCCTTCAACAACAGTACCTGCTGCAGCTATGGGAACTTCTTTTGACAGTTCATAACTAACAATGCGCACTTCATGCCCCATGCGCTTGGCTGATTTTGCGAGTAGTTCGGCCATGGAGACCCGTCGGGCCCCGCCGAGCATGAGTATTGTCAGCATCTGGTTGCTCATCGGTTGTATATGTTTGATTTATACTTTGTAAGATTGTCTGGATGCGAGAACCATTCGACTGTTTTTTCAAGACCCTGACGTAATGTATATTCCGGTCGCCAATCGGTGAGACGACGTATTTTTTCGTTCGAACCATGCAGCCTGAAAACCTCGCTTTTAGAAGGACGACAACGTTCCGGGTCGCGTATCCATTCAACTTTGCATCCCATAATGTCGGCGATAGTCTGAAGAGTCTCAAGCATGCTGACTTCTGTGTCTGTGCAGATGTTAATCTCTTCTCCGGCAACTTTGTTAATGTCTGCACGTGCAATGGCCAGGAATCCTCGTACTGTATCACGTACATAATTGAAGTCTCTGGTCGGTGTAAGGTCTCCTACCTTAATCTGTTCAGTTCCGGCTGCTATCTGGGTGATTATTGTAGGGATAATGGCTCTGGCTGATTGCCGGGGACCATAAGTATTGAATGGCCTGACGATGCTGACCGGCAGTTCAAATGCGTTGTAGAAACTCTTGGCTATAGCGTCTGCGCCTATTTTTGTTGCCGAGTAAGGCGACTGTGGGCTGCGCGGATGTAGCTCATCAATCGGAACGTACTGTGCCGTACCATACACTTCTGAAGTCGATGTCACAAGAAGACGTTCCACGCCTAAATCGCGAGCTGCCTGACATATATTCAGCGTACCCTTGATGTTGGTGTCCACATAACTGTCGGGCGCTATATAACTATATGGGATGGCAATCAGAGCAGCGAGATGCATTACTGTATCGCAATCGCGCATCACTGAGCGACAGAAATCCGGGTCTCGGACATCGCCGCTCACCACTTCAAGTTTTGAGTGGTTGTTGCCTTCGAGCCACCCCCAGTAATTGAAAGAATTATATTGTGATACGGCACGTACGTCATATCCTTCTTCAAGAAGTAGGTCGACAAGATGCGACCCTATAAATCCGTCAGCGCCGGTTACGAGTATTCTTTTCATAGTGTATGTAAGTTTTTCTTACCATTTTTGAAATTCATAAATGATTTGTCTACCCTCGGCGTTGTTTTCTGTATACATGAGGGTCATCGACGAATGGCTCATGCGCAACAACTGCAATTCGGACTGCCGGGGGAGCATGGTGTCGGGGATTGGGGCATACTGTTCGTCAGGGAAATCGAGAAACAGTGTGTTGTCTTCAAGTCGCCATGACCCGTATACTTCGTCACGGTCATGGTACGGCCGAATTTTTGTCATACGGATTGTAGACGACTGAAATGCCCAAAATACAGAGCCGTCATATCCTGTATCCTTTTCATTGTCTATTCTTATCTCCTTTAGTTTCCATGTTCCGAACAAAGAACCTATGTCGCCGTTGTTGTGTGTGCATCCTGCAAGAATGAAATCACATATCAGGGCGAAAACCGACAAGAATATCAGCTGAGTGAATTTATGCTTCATTTGCCACGTTTTTTTAAGTTGAAGCTGCCGCTGTATGTCACGGTGGCAAGAATACCTGTTGACGCACCATACAAGCTTCCTGCATCAATAGCCAATGATGCACCTATGCTCAGCCCTGGAATACTGCTCAGATTATAATTTAAACCAAGCAAGACAGATGTATCATCGCATTTTTTCAGGGAGGGCATGTAGGGGGTGCCGGTTGAGGTGCGATAAGAAACTAACGCTTTCCAGTCGAGTTCCGGACTAATTCTACCGGCTGCTCCGATGTGGAAACCACGTACTCGGTTGTAAAGATACCCCATGTAGCCGTCGGTATTATAGAGTGGTGAGCGCATGAAAGGTGACCCTATACTCATGCCGTAGTTAGCCCAACCGTTATAGAAAAAATTATTGTAATATTCATCTGCGCCTGTAGCTTCTCCAGGAATGTTTGTGCCCGGATGGTCTTCTGTATCCCAGTGCATAGGACCGCTATGATTTGTGAAATCAAGATATTCGGCGGTGACTTCCCGAAGCCAGCCCAGACCGGTATTGCTGACAGCGACACCCCAGCGGCCGTCCCAACCGTTAAGTTTGCCAATGCCTGAGCCGTCTTCCCACGGGCTCTGTGCATACAAAGTCAGGGTCATTCCTTTACGAAATCTGTAGCGCATCGTCAAATCCCATGAACCGAGGTGATTGCCGTAATAGTACGCATCATCACCGTATACTCCGGAACTGCCTCCGGTGCGTGGAATGAAAATTTTGAAAAAATCTTTAACGGATACTTTCTGTTTTTCACTGCCGGTTGCTGTTCCGCGATAATAATTGGTCAGTGTACCTCCGAATTGAGCGGCGTGTTGCATGCCGACAGTTACACTGAATGGCTGCCGTGGGTCTGTCCTTAAATGCAGGTCGGCATGATGAAACCATGTGCCTGTGGTGACAAAATTATTGTAACGGTTATAGTGTTCCTCCAGCCATCCGCCGTCGGTAAACTTACCGTAAGAAATATCGCCTTGTATTTGCACATATCCGTGTGTGAACGGGATATTCTGAAAATTGATGAAGCCGGCGCGTACTCCTGGTATAGGTCGGGCGTTGAGACTGAGTGTCAGGTCGCCGCTGCCCAACTCTGGAAATATGTCTGGATTGTATGAAGCCTGACCCGCAGTCAGATATACACCGCGGTATTTTATACTTGCCCATAGTTCCTGAAGAATGATTGGCCGTGGACTTATTGAGTGAGTGTAAAACTCCCGGGTGTCAGGATTATACCGTTCATAATCCGTGCCGGATGACCAACCGGCAGCCACATCAGCGTTAAATGCCCATGAAAAACGACGTGTAGTATCAATACGGCAGCCTATGTGTCCTCGCTCTATAGCTGAAAACGGCTGGGTATACAATCCTCCGGTGTTGGAGGCAATGAAGTAAGGCGCAAACGTCCCCGATGATAGCGTCACGCTGGTCTGGGCACTCCAGTCTATGAGATTGTCTGCCGAGGCATAACACATTGCAGGTGCTAAGACGGCCATGCATGCAAGTAAAATTTTATTTACCATTGTACGTGCCTATGTGGCGTTTCTTTTTTTCTTCAAGAATATCCTTAATAGCGAAGAAAATACCGCTTTCCTCGACATCGCCGAACTCATGATTGATTGCAGTGCCGAACATGCGCATGGTCGGACTAAGGCTCATGTACGCGTTGACGAGCGGAGGGATATTATTGCCATGCCGGCGTATTTCCTGATTTAAGACCTTGTAGTCTTCCTTGAAAGTGTCGTGGCAGAGCAGTCGCTTTATTGCATCGCAATCGGCCTTCAGTTCAAGCGGCTCAATAGGTCTGACAAGATTATCGGAATCTGGGAAGTGCTTGTGAAGAAAATACAATACGAGGTCCCGGCATTCCTCTCCGAAATTCGGATACATTGTCACTTTTCCGAAAAGATATTCTATTTCCGGATACTCAACCGTCAGGGCTCCGAGACCGTCCCAAAGATTATCAAGGGCATATAAGGCCTTGGTGGCTGCTTTGGATGATTGATATTCAAGGGTCACAAACGAGCGTCCGAGTTCGAGTGTGGTCGGTAATATATCCTTTATGAACCTCTCCGAGAAACGAAACATGTGCGATGTGGCTATTCTCGGAATTCCTTCTGAATTATATCTGATGTCACGCCCCATTATGAAACGGTATCCACCTATGATTTCTTCGGCGACCGGGTCCCATACAATCAGTTGCCTGCAGGGAGGAGTCATGGTGTCAAACTCATCAATGTCGCAACTCAATCCTGTGCCTCCTCCGGCATCACGGAACGCTATCTCGCGCAGTCTGCCTATTTCACGCATCGTGTGGGGGGCACAATGGGCGTCTACAATGTAGATTTCATTGTCTGCCTTGTTGGTGTGGCGTAGCAGGCGGTCGTGAGTCAGTTCAGCCTTGATTAATTCTCGGCTCACCCGGGGTATTATCTCTTCCATTTAACCCTTTGGTTTGAGTGACGGCTATTATTCCTCGACAGGTTCTTCTGTGGTGTTATCTGAGTTCTCTGGGTCATTGTCAGTCTCAACAGCAGCTTCCTGGCCTTCCTGAGTATTAAAAAGTGAAATATTTTCGCGTATTGAACTGAAATAACGGTGCGAACCGCTTTCCTGTTCAAAAATGTTCAAAGCTTTGTCGCAGAGTACAAGTGCCACAGCCGTATCACCCTCTGCGCGCGCGCGGCTTATGCCTCGGCTGAGCACCTGATGAGCCATGCTTACTTTTTCAGGGTCGGCAGCTATTTCATCAAGCAGACCGTATATCTGTTCCAGGAACTCTTCGTATGGCAATTCTCGACCGGGCAATTGTGAAGAGGCAGAAGGAGTCTCTGTCTGCTGAATAATGGGAGCGGACGGAATAATGTGCACCTTGACTGTCGGACGTTCTTTCTGTGGTTCATCCTGAGGTCTTTCGTCATACTCATCTGATGCTGCAATTGGAGTAGACGGCAACTCGTTTTGAGCGTCAATCTGCTCGCGTAGCAAACGTGCATTGCGGTTGTCATATCCCGACAGGCGTTCAATCAGTTCTTCCTGTTGTCCGAACGTACATACTTTGTGGACACATTGGGCTGTCGGGCCTACATTATTGCGGCCGGGGGTATAGACTACATCATCTCCGCGTTGAGGAATACCTACAATGCCGTCGCAGCAGATAATTTCGTTAAGACTCATATAGACGGATTTTTCAGGATTGTCATACGGCGTAATCCATCCGAATTTCATGCCTATGCGGTTGACATAGCCTATCGGACGCATCATTTCCGTATCGTCATCCTCCATAGGCTTGTTCTGTTGTCCGTAGATGCGGCGGCGTTTGCGGTCGGGAATACTTGTCAAGTCAATCTTGCCGAGTACTTTTGGCCCTTTGGCAGCATCTTTTTCAGCTTCTGTACGGAAAAGACCCGATTCGTTTTCCATGGGTTCCGGTTCTTCGGAGTTTTCCATGGGTTCGGTAGGTTGTGTCGGTATCTCGAAAGCAGGTGCTACGACTACGGGCATCGGCTCAACTATCGCGGTTTTTCTGAAAACTTCATTCTCACGCTGTCTGTGTATTTCGAAATGTCGTATATCAGACAGTCTGTATATGACGGTCGTGGTCTCGTCCCTGTCAACTGCTATAAATTCTGAATCGCAGTCGGATACTCGACCTTCTACGGTTATAACATTTTCATAACCACCAACATAGAGTGATACCTTGCACCCGCGGCGCAGATATCTTTGAAGCATTCTGTTCATATCTGTAAAAACTGATAAAATAAATTAATGCGCGGCTTATAGCCCGTATGTCGCAAAAATAAGAAAAATTTTTGAAACACGTAGCATTTGCAGCCCTTATTAAATTGAACAGGGTTTTAGTATGGTTTTAGTATGGTTTTAGTATGGATTGTCTTGATATTATTTTATAACTTTGCATCCTATATTTGCACAGACTAATGGAAATAGCATCTCAACATAATCATAATAATGAGGCGCTCCGTCCGGAACGTTTTGTGATGCTTTCAGATACAGCGGCATCATGCGAAAAACACTCTCTTCATGCGGCGCTTTACATGATTCCGGTAAACATCAGTGATGCTCCGCTCGGTGATGTGCTTCCCCCGAATGTGGTGGAAATAGCACTGAATATAAAACACTTCATCGTGGAGAATGTCCGGACAGCCCGTCGTTTCCTCAAGCGTTGCAGCCGGGAGGTTGATATCGATTCGCTCACTTTTTTCGAGCTTAACGGGCATACACGTCCGGAAGATATTGCCGGATTTCTCGAACCTTTGCGACATGGGCAGCCAATGGGTGTCATGAGCGAGGCCGGATGTCCGGGTGTGGCCGACCCAGGGGCTGATGTTGTGGCTATAGCTCAAAGGGAGGGCATGCGGGTTGTCCCGCTTGTTGGTCCCTCCAGTATCCTGATGTCGCTTATGGCGTCGGGGTTTAACGGGCAGAACTTCTGCTTTACCGGTTATCTGCCCATTGAAGCCTCAGCACGCATTCGCAGGATTAAGGAAATGGAGTCGGATAGTGCCGCGCACAATACAACATACATTTTTATCGAGACTCCATACCGCAACTCCCGACTCATCGAATGTCTTTCACGTACGTTGCGCCCTGACACTATGGTATGTGTGGCTTCAGGCATAACTGACCCGCAGACCGAGAATATATTAACCCGACCGGCTAAATATTGGGCATCCCATGCTGCCGGATATGACAAAATACCGGCAATCTTTCTAATACACCGATATTGACAGGAAAAGTGCATACATACACCAGGCAAATGTCGCTTTTCGACGAACTTGCTCCTTCACCTCCATCTCCCGCAGGTGAAGTTCCGCTGACCTTTATTTCTTTCGGCAGCGGCAGCAGCGGCAATAGCTGTTATGTAGGTACACGCGATGCCGGTGTTATAATTGATGCGGGTGTACGTGCTGATTTTATAGAACAGACACTGCGGGAGCGTGGCATGAGCATGGACAACGTGAAAGCACTGTTGCTCACTCACGACCATGCTGACCATGTGCGCTATGCATATACTCTTTTGCGTGGAAGGAATTATATGCGGCTTTATTGCACAAACCGTGTTATGAATGCCATTTTGCGTCATCACAACATTTCAAAGCGGATAAAAGACTATCACACTGCCATATATAAAGAAATTCCTTTCAATATAGACCGTTTCAAACTGACGGCGTTCGATGTTCCGCACGATAGTACGGACAGTATGGGCTTTTTCATAGAAACAGGTTCTCACCGCTTTGCCATGGCTACAGACCTCGGGCAGATAAGTCCGCGTGCCGATTGGTATATGCGTCAGGCAAACTACATCATGATTGAGGCCAATTATGACTCTGACATGTTGCGTCTGGGGCGCTATCCTGAATATCTGAAATCACGCATCCGCTCGATGCGGGGACATCTGGATAATGTCGACACTGCACATTTTGCAGCCAATATCTATCGTCCTGAGTTGAAATATATATTTTTATGCCACCTGAGTCAGGATAACAATACCCCTGAAAAAGCGCTTGAGGCGGTAGGAGGTTCGTTGAGGTCTCTGGGTCTGACAGTCGGTCAGGGAGGCGAGGTGGCAACCGACATTAACGCTGATATTCAACTTGTAGCTCTTCCGCGGTTCAATGCGAGCCGTACGTACATGTTACGTCCCTGAAGCGGATTATTCAATGGTGATACAGAACAGAGGTCCTTCGTCACCCGACGAGGTGTAGACCGATTTTGTCTGGAAGAGTATTGTGCTTTTGCCGAGTTTGTAAATGACTGTAGGATATTCGCTCATTATGCACCCCGAGTCATCTTCTTCGTTGTCGTTTTTGCAAAGCACCGGTTGTGAGCCAGCCTGCTTAAGAGAGCCAATGATATAATGAGTCAGCGAATCAGGTACGAGGTCTCCCAGATAAAGATTGCGTATCTTTACCGAACGTTCGTCAACCACGTTGATTTGCCACTTGCCCGGAGAACCTTGTACATCAGTGTAGAGAGGGGTACCCTGGCCGTCAGTCAGGATACCTTCGAAATTATATTCGGCGCTATCAAGCGGCTCGCCTAATTCTATGGCATCAGTTATGGAGCTTACAGCCATAGCTATGTCGTAATTGTCAATCGGAGCGTCGGTCGAGATGAGAGAGTCAGTTTCAGCGCTGTCTGACTCTTTTGAGGCATTATTCGCACATGCACATAGCAGGACGGCAAATACAAGTGCCGGAACTTTGTAGGTCAACGAACGTAACATCTCTAAGAAAGAATAGAATGATAGGCGTGGTCAGAATGCAAATCCCACATTGTCAACGTATAATGTAATACCCTCTGTGCCGACATACGGCTCTCCGCACGACGAACTTGCCATCATCAGCACGTGGGTCGGTGTTTCATTCTCATCGGCCCACCCGATTTCGTGTACCGGCACGAGTTTCCCTTTTGAATTTTTAGCGTAATATGCTTTGTCGCCGTCAAGAAGACCCATCCACGGTTTATATCCCGGTTTGTTCGATATGTTGCCGTAGCGTATCGGCAGACGATGTCCGTTGACCCAACCGGCTGAACTTTTGTTGAAACGTTCACGCCCGGTGCCTACACGGTGGGCATATATGTTTCCTTTCTCATCTTCCCAGCGTTTCTGAAGCAATACGTACACTTCGGCATTGTCCCGGCCCTGCAAAGTCTTTTTAGAGCCGAGGCCTGACGAGCGAACGCGGGTGTTGGCGTTGGGCATGTCGACCTTGTAGTCGTAGACAAGCGCGGAAGGTCTTTTCGTATAGGGAATGCCCATTTCCATTTTTGCGAAAGGTTTCGATGTGCTTGAGATAGGTTCAAATACCTGTCCGAGAAAAATTGAGCCGGCCACCATCACATCCATGTTGATGAGTTTCAGAACCTTCACATGCTCCATTTTCGACTGCATTCTCGCACATAGGTTGCCTCCGCCGCGGTCAAATGGAGAAACCGTGCCCGAGCCTTTGACTATGCCTTTTACCTTGGCATAAACATTACTGGTTGCCCAGGGAGAGCCGCTTGCGTTGCTGTATGGAGTGTTCTGTGGGACTGTCTTGTTGGGCGCTATTTCGTAGATTGTCTTGGTAGCGCCACCGATTATTCCGGACTCTTTGACCGTACGTTTCAGCCAATGAGAAAAATCGCCGTATTTGAGCGGCTCTATACGTGCACTGCTGCTGATTGAGCCTGCCGAGGCCACTATCAGCGAAATGATAAGAAGCTTGGTTGACATTGATTTTGCCATTTTCCACTAATTACGCGGCAAAATTAATCTATCATTCCGACAGTACAAAGAAAAAGCGCTACATTTGCAGAAAAATTTGTCTCGATTAATTATGAACAGAACCAAACCGGCCGCAGTTGCGGCTTTTATCCTTGCAGCATTTGCATCGCTGCAGACCATGGCGGACAATTCCCCCTGGTTGTCACGAGTGTTTGACTATTCACCCGCCCCGGGTCAGTTTGTTAATGAACTGCCTGAATATGAGGAGGGTGATACGGCGGCCGATATGGTGGCCAAAGCTGAAGAATATATCTGCGGACAGCGCTCAGGCACACCGGTCAGCCTGGGTGCATGGGGCGGATATATAGTGGTCGGTTTCGACCATAGAGTGGCCAATGTTGCCGGGGTGTCAGATTTCAAGATTTACGGCAATGCCTTCGTCGGGTCGGCTGAACCGGGTATTGTCGAAGTGTCCGTCGATGAGAATGGCAACGGTCTGCCCGATGACCCTTGGTATCAGCTCAAAGGGAGCGAATATTCCAATCCTGCCACAATCCACGGTTTCAAGGCCACATACTATCGACCGCTGGCTGATGCAACCGCAGAAAAGTATATACGCATGACAGATGACGCAGGCAACACAATGTATGTTGAGCGAGTGTCTGCTCATACCCAGCCCTACTGGCCGCAATGGCTTGATGCTGAGATACTCTCGTTTGAAGGCTCCCGTCTGCCCGGCAATGCTGCCGATGAAGACGGGGTATTCCGTCTGGATGCTTTCGAGTGGGGCTATGCAGATAATCAGCCGGCGGGTTCAGACAAAGGGTTCGATATCGGCAATGCCGTCGATGCATCAGGCAATCCGGTGGAGCTTCCCGGTGCCGACTTTATAAAGATATACACCGGAGTGAGTCAGCAGTGCGGTATGATTGGAGAGACTTCTACGGAAATATGCGGTGCTGAAGACCTACATCCCGATGCAGGCAGTGGTGTCATACAAGTTGCCGTTTCGGAAGTCGGGGTCAGAGTTTCCGACGGTGTAGTGGAGATAAACAATACCGGTGATGACGTTCCGTACGTAGTGGTGTCGGCAGACGGTATCGTTCTTCTCCGTGGTGTGGCTGCCCGCGGTGTGAAGCGTATAGGTAGTGGCGACTGTGGTGCAGGAATACGAATTTTCAGGGTAGGGGACAAGATTGTCCGCGCCCGCGTATGCGATTAGATTTGCGTAGAATAAAAGAATGACGTAAATTTGCAAATTGATAACGCCGTAAGGCGGAAAACGGTAAATATAATTTCGCGAAAGATAATGTACAGAGATAAGACATGCGGCGAATTACGCCTTGCCGATGCCGGAAAGAAAGTTATACTCTCGGGTTGGGTGCAGCGTGCCCGCAAAATGGGAGGTATGACTTTTGTTGACCTCAGAGACCGTTACGGTCTTACACAGATAGTGTTCAATACTGAAACAGAGCCAGCTCTGTGCGAACAAGCCAACAAACTTGGTCGAGAGTTCGTAGTGCAGATTGAAGGCGAAGTGCGTGAGCGCGAGAGCAAAAATCCCAATATCCCCACAGGTGAAATAGAAATTCGGGCTACAGGACTTAAAGTGCTCAACCGTAGTGAAGTACCGCCGTTTACTATCGAAGACAACACCGACGGTGGCGATGACCTCCGCATGAAATATCGCTATCTTGACCTGCGTCGTCCGTGTGTGCGTGAAAACCTCGAGTTGCGCCACCGCATGGCATTCGAGATACGTCGTTATCTTGATTCAAAAGGCTTTCTCGAAATAGAGACTCCTATTCTTGTAAAATCTACTCCCGAAGGTGCTCGCGATTTTGTGGTGCCTTCCCGCATGAACCCTGGCGAGTTCTATGCACTGCCTCAGAGCCCGCAGCTGTTCAAACAACTTCTCATGGTTAGTGGC
>CAYVNJ010000064.1:0-10826 GCA_964452865.1 uncultured Sangeribacter sp.
TACGTTCGGGAATTTTGTGTGATACGTTTATCCATATTGCCGGGACATTGGGTCTCTACATCATCAACGGCCGCAAATACATGCTCCGTTAAAAGATGACATATAAGAGATGCGCCGGTAGAGCGCATCGGGCAAGTAGCCGCGGGGTAAGCATAGCCTACCCCGCGGTATTTATGTAGTCGGTCTATCTATTGGCCCGCGACCCCATTATGGGGTCATGCGGGCGGCCACCAAGCCCTGCGAGGGGGCGGTGGCCCAATTGTTTCTGTTAGCGGGGCATGTCCGCGGGTTGTGCTACGCTTACCCGCGGCTACTATCGGGATGCCCTCTGCCGGGGCATCGCACGCGCCGTGCGGAGGTATCAATTTCGGGGATATTTTGATGAAAAATTAAAAAATTTTAAGAAAAATTTGCATGGATAAATAATAAGCCGTACATTAGCGAAATCATTTGAAAACTTTTTTTACTAACAAATCATAATTACTAACCAAAAACAATTTCGTATGAGGAAAATTTTCTTACTCGTCACGGCGTTGTTGTTGTCATGCGTTTCAGTGAGCGCAGCGAAGAAATTCGTAAAGCTGACAAGTGACAACATTGACAAGGTGACAACGGATACAAGATGTATCTTCGTTTCCACTATGCCGA
This sequence comes from uncultured Sangeribacter sp., assembly GCA_964452865.1. Lineage (GTDB taxonomy): Bacteria > Bacteroidota > Bacteroidia > Bacteroidales > Muribaculaceae > Lepagella. The sequence continues at coordinate 649 of CAYVNJ010000064.1, forward strand.
GCAATTATTCTGTCGAGGCAGCAAGAGACAAATCTTATGTCATGACAGCTACCGCTTCTGGTAATTATTTGGCAGGTGAAGAAATTCAACTTAATGCCGATGGGTCTGTTACGCCTACAACTAACACTTTAATTACAAGTGTTAATATCTCAGGTGCAACATGGGAATTCTTTCAATGGACTGAAGCCGGAGTATCTTCTAAAGGTCTCTATTCAGCCGGAAACAATAGATTAACGGTAGGTACTACAATCACTAAGTGGAATGTTAAAGCTACCGACACCGGTGTCAGCATATTAGTCAATGGTGGTACTGCTCCTATACTAAGTGGCTGTAATAGTACGGCGCCATACGCTAGTTTCTTTTTAAGAACTTCGGCTACTTTGGCTGGTAATGGTGTCTATCTTTATCCTGACCTCTATGTTGAGTTAGAGGCTGGCGATACCCCCGAACCTCCTGTTGTTGAAGGCGACGGTACAATCAACAATCCTTGGGTCGTTACTTCGCTTAGCGACGTAATTGAAAAAGAAGGTTTCTACTATGTGAAAGATGTAGAACTGACAGCAACCTATGTAGATAATTGGGCTTCTTACCACTATGGTTTCTATGCTCAGAATGACGACATCGCAATGGAGTTTGAAGCAAGCTGGATTGGCGATGATGCTGTTGCACAAGGAAAAGCCCTGAAAGAAGGTGACACATTCAAGAACTTCTGGCTTCAGGTACAAGCACCAATGGGTATGTATGGTTGGACTTACAGCCTAAGAGGTGTTGATGCAAATGGGGTTATTCCTTCTGGCTTTGGTGCAACTGTAGTTTCTTACTATGACATTACAGGCAATACACCCGCTACTCCGAAAGAAGTGACACTCGACCAACTGGGTGACAATGTAAATCGACTGGTAGTTGTAAACGATGTTACATTCAAAAACATCACAGCCGGTCAGACGTTTGAGACTTCAAAATCCGGCTGGAGCACTGTTGTAACAGCCTATCCGGTAAGCTCAGGTAGCCTTGAGGGCAATGTAACACCTCTTCTTTACAGTAATGTATATGGTTCAGCGATTCCGACATCGGCAGTAAACGTGACCGGTATCGGAGCAGCCAACAACACTGTAATGCCTCGCGCAACTACAGACCTTGTAGTTGCAGAAGTTCCCGTTGTAGAAGACGGTACTTACGAGCATCCTTACACCATCACATCGCTGGCAGATGCAACCACAGCATTTAAGTACTATCGTTTTAAGGGCGAAGTGGTAGTAAGTTATGCAGAAACAGCAAAAGCATTCTTACAGGCAGAAGATAATTCAGCGGCTTGCCGTCTTACTCTTGACACATGGGATGAAAACGCTGCTCTCAAGTTTGGCGATGGCCTTAAAATAGGTGACAAGGTTACTGATATTATCATCAAACCTTATAGTTCTTCTTCAGTTAGAAATAAATACTATTATCTCTACAAGAATTCTGAAGGTATACCTTACACCGTCGTTTCTCAAAACAACACAGTTACACCTGTTGACGTAACAGTTGGTAATATAACTAATGTTAACTTCCTTGTTAAACTTGATAAGGTAGCAATCACCGGTATGATGGATGGTACTAATCAGATTGTTGAAGTACCTGCTGATTCTAAATTCTCAGGAACATACAATTATGTCCTGTCTCAAGAAGGTATTACCGAAACAAGTCAACTTAGTATCTTTGCAGGTTCACCCATGCTCCAAGAAACAGTACCTACAGGTAACATTAACTTGACAGGTATTGTAGAATTCTCAAATATAGTTTATCCGCGTAGTGCTGCGGACATTGAGGTGCTTGCAGCTCCCGCTAAACCTGCAATTACAGTTGATGCTACAACAATCGACGTAGCAGGTGTTGCTCCTGTAGTTAAGAAGCTCGTTGTTAAGGGTACTGACCTTACAGCCGACATCACTCTGACACTTACCGACGGTATTACAGCCGACAAGAATGTAATCACTAAAGAAGAGGCTATGTCAGAAAATGGCTGTACAGTGACTCTGACAGTTGAGCCTGCCGTTGCCGGCAGCTTCACAGGCAAGGTGACTCTCTCAAGCACAGATGCAGAGTCTGTTGAGGTAGCTCTCTCAGGCGACATCACCTTCCCCGCTCCTGTATTTACATTCTATTCGAAAGCACCGAACGGCACGTTCATCAAAAAGCCAAGCGCTGCTTATACCGGCCTGAACGGTACTAACACACGTGTTGCCAATGTATACTTCCAGGTACAGAACGCAGCTACAGGCCTGACAATCGATTGTCCTGAAATGGTGACAGCCAACAAGACTACATTCACTAAGGACGAGCTTAATGAAGGTACATGCCAGGTTGACTTTACTATCACTCCTGAAAATTCAGGCGACTTTACTACTACCGTAACATTCAAGATGGAAGGTGCTGATGACGTTGAACTGTCATTGAGCGGCAACATCACTATCGTCAAGGAGGTTACTTCACTTGCGGACGTAATCGAAAAGACAGGTGCTTACTATGTTAAGGACACTGAGGTGACAGTTTCTTATGTGACCAGCCCGAGCGAGTATGAGACATACGCTTACATCCAGAATGACGACGCAGCTCTCTGTCTGTCAGTACCTCAGAATGCTCCTACAGGCGACCAGGCTCTGAAACAGGGCGTTACATTCAAGAACTTCTGGGTGCTTCCCAAGAAATCTGCTGCCGGTGTATGGGTTTACAACCTCTATGGCTCTAACGCCGACAATACTTCTTACGGCGACCAGTTTAACTACGAAATCACCGCTACCGACACTGAGCTGACTCCGAAGGTTGTGACAGCCGAAGAACTCGACGCCAACGCTAACCGTCTGGTGAAACTTGAGAACGTGACATTCCAGAATGTTGAGGAAGGTCAGGCATTCTCTAAGACTGCACAGGATACAGGCGCAGGTGGTACAGTAATGGTTGCTACAGCTTACGACGTGAAGGCTGGCGAGGCTGACGCTAAGGTTGAACCGTTTGTTACTTCAGACATCTACGGCAACGACATACCGACCGAGGCTATGAACATCGTGGGTATTGCCGCTGCGAACAGCACTATCATGCCGCGCGCAATGACCGACATGACGGCTGCAACTGTCATACCTGAAGAACCGACTATCACACTGAGCGTGACTGACGTTGTTAAGCTTAGCGCTGTAGTGGGCGAACAGGCAACCCAGGCCGTTACACTGACAATGAAGAACTGCACAGCTCCCGTAGTCATCACAGCTAAGGAAGCCGCCAACGAAATCACTCTGAGCACAATGAGCATTGAGCCTACAGAAGAACCTGTAGAAATCATCGTGACATTCGCTCCGACAAAAGATGGTGTAGTTAAGCAGCAGTTTGAAATCACAACTGAAGGTCTTGAAGAGGCTGTAGTACTCAGCGTCGAGGGTTCAGGTGTGAACTTCATCGCCATGCTGACAGCTGATGCTGACGGTATGTATCGCGTATACAGCGTTAACGGTATGCTCCTTCTTGAAACTAAGGACCAGGTTGCTCTCAAGAGCCTGACACCGGGTCTCTACATCATCAACGGCCGCAAATACATGCTCCGTTAATCGATGACATATAAGAGATGCGCCGGTAGAGCGCATCGGGCAAGTAGCCGCGGGGTAAGCATAGCCTACCCCGCGGTATTTATGTAGTCGGTCTATCTATTGGCCCGCGACCCCATTATGGGGTCATGCGGGCGGCCACCAAGCCCTGCGAGGGGGCGGTGGCCCAATTGTTTCTGTTAGGGGGGCATGTCCGCGGGTTGCGCTACGCTTACCCACGGCTACTATCGGGATGCCCTCTGCCGGGGCATCGCACGAGCCGTGCGTCCGTACGTTCGGGAATTTTGTGTGATACGTTTATCCATATTGCCGGGACATTGGGTCTTTACATCGTCAACGGCCGCAAATACATGCTCCGTTAAAAGATGACATATAATAGATGCGCCGGTAGAGCGCATCGGGCAAGTAGCCGCGGGGTAAGCATAGCCTACCCCGCGGTATTTATGTAGTCGGTCTATCTATTGGCCCGCGACCCCATTATGGGGTCATGCGGGCGGCCACCAAGCCCTGCGAGGGGGCGGTGGCCCAATTGTTTCTGTTAGCGGGGCATGTCCGCGGGTTGTGCTACGCTTACCCGCGGCTACTATCGGGATGCCCTCTGCCGGGGCATCGCACGCGCCGTGCGTCCGTACGTTCGGGAATTTCGTGTGATACGTTTTGTAGGGGCATCGGATTTCTACATATTTTGTTTTGCAACTAAAAAACAGTTACCTTTGTGGAATAAATGTACTATTGATGGGGACTCGAGAAAAATTGATTGCACGGTTCGCGACTATGCCCAATGATTTTACATGGGATGAAATGAAACGTATGCTCACAGCTTTAGGATATGAGGTTGGCAACAAAGGAAGAACCTCAGGTTCACGCGTCATCTTCAAAGGTGAAGGGTTGAAACCCATAATGCTGCATAAACCGCATCCGGGGAATATAATCAAAGGATATGTTTTGAAACAAGTATATAACTACCTCAAAAACGAAGGATTGATATGAATACATTGAAATATAAAGGATTTATGGGTTCGGTAGCTTTTAGTGAATCCGACAACGTGTTTTTTGGAAAAATTGAAGGTATCGACGGACTCGTAAATTTTGAGGGAGAGAGTGTGTCAGAACTTACAGAAGCTTTTCACGAAGCTGTGGACGACTATCTTGCGTATTGTGCTGAAGAAGGTATCGAGCCGCATAAGAGTTATTCGGGCTCATTGAATGTACGGCTTACTCCTGATATTCATAGCCGGGTGGCATATCTTGCAAAGCAGGCCGGAGTGTCTATCAATGCATTTATCCGTTCAGCTGTAGAGAAACAGATAGCTTCTATGCTCTGACATCGGATTTCTACATCGTCAACGGCCGCAAATACATGCTCCGTTAAAAGATGACATATAATAGATGCGCCGGTAGAGCGCATCGGGCAAGTAGCCGCGGGGTAAGCATAGCCTACCCCGCGGTATTTATGTAGTCGGTCTATCTATTGGCCCGCGACCCCATTATGGGGTCATGCGGGCGGCCACCAAGCCCTGCGAGGGGGCGGTGGCCCAATTGTTTCTGTTAGGGGGGCATGTCCGCGGGTTGCGCTACGCTTACCCACGGCTACTATCGGGATGCCCTCTGCCGGGGCATCACATTGGGCTCGTGTGTCCGCGTTGGGCCGTGCAACGGCGTTGATTTCGGGGCTAACCTTCAATCAGCAGATTTGGATTAAGTAGAAAATCAAATAACCCTATAATTAGATAACCATTATTATCTCGATGTGGTGTAATATCATCTTTTACAATTAATACACGTTTGAACGAATCATCAATTCTGCGGAATGAATTTGTTTCCTGCATCATTTTGGCATCGTCAGGAATGGCAAATACTGATTGAATATAATACTTGCGGTCGTAGTCATTGGCTACGAAGTCAATCTCAAATTGCTTTCTTATTGATTTGCCAGATTTGTCTTTGCCAATGAAATCTATAACACCCACATCCACAGAAAAGCCGCGGAACAACAGTTCGTTGTATATTATGTTCTCCATGAGATGCGTAGGCTCTATTTGTCTGAAACCCAAAAGCGCATTGCGTATTCCGACATCCGTAAAATAATATTTGGCCAGTGTATTAATATACTTCTTTCCTTTGATATTATAGCGCAAAGCCTTTTCTAACAGAAAAGCATCGCATAGATACCCGAGATAATTAGATATGGTTTTGTGGGTTATTATTTCCTTTTTAAGGCTTTTGAACGTATTCGACAGTTTTGTGGGATTACACGGAGAACCAATTGACGATGCTAAGATTTGCAATAATTCATCAAGTTCAGGCTTGTGTTTAATTTTGTGCCGTTCGACAACGTCTGCAATATATACCGTTTCAGCTAAATGTTGCAGATATTCCATTTTTGCTCTTACATCGTCTAAAAACAATGTCTGAGGTAATCCTCCGTATGTCATATACTTCTTCCAACAGGCTGAAATGTCGCCTCCGACAGCCCTGTAATATTCTGAGAAAGCAAGGGGATACATGTGTATGTCTTGTCCTCGTCCTCGAAACTCGGTGGCAACATCTTTCGATAAAAAACGTGAATTACTGCCAGTCACATAGACATCGACATTGCGTATGTGGAGCAAGCTGTTCATCACACCTGCAAAATCATCAATCATCTGTACCTCGTCAAGTAGGACGTAATACCGGTTGTGGTCTTTTAACTTGTCTTTGATATTCTCGATTATATTGTCAGGATTTCGCAGCTTGATATTTGTCCTGTCGTCAAGAGCGATTTCTATTATGTGGTCATTGTCGACACCTGTAGAATTGAGATATTCATGGAATATCTCAAAAAGAAGAAATGATTTACCACAGCGTCGTATTCCGGTGATAATCTTAATCATGCCATTGTTTTTGGATGCAATCAATTGATTAAGATAAGTCGGGCGTGGTATTATTGTCATGATGTTTATTGGTAAAATATGTAGAATTCTACAATTTTGGGTAGTGCAAAGATAGTGATATATAATAAGACTACAATATTTTTATAAAAAAAGCGTGTTGCCGGGGCATTGGGTCTCTACATCGTCAACGGCCGCAAATACATGCTCCGTTAATCGATGACATAACCGGACGCACGCGCCGTGCGTCCGTACGTATCCAGCCCATGAGGGCTGTTTTTGCGTATGTCGTTTTTTTGTGTTACATTTGGACATTATTTTATTAATCTAACGAAATTCGTATGAGGAAACTTTTCTTTTTGTTTGCGGCGCTGATGCTGACTGCCATGTCGGCAGCTGCCGCTCCGAGGTTTTATACCTCTGTCGACAAGCTCACCCTCTCGGGCAACATGCCTATGGTCAAGCAGCTGACAGTTTATGGCGATGAGATAGCAGGCGATGTCACGATGACGCTGCCTGATGGTGTTACAGCCACTCCCGCCACTATCTCCGGTTCAGATTTGTCGATTGCAGAAGGTGTGGATATCAAGTTTGTCTTTGACACTGCTGCCGACTTTGCCGGTGAGATAGCATTCAATGTGCCGGGTCTTGACGAAAGCGTCAAAGTAGAGATAGCCTCACAGAACGTGAGAGTTCCGGTCAAGGTTGCCACTTTGGCTGAATTTCTTACTCTTGGCTCAGGCACATTTGCCATGTATACGGGCGACGCCGTAGTGACCGCTACCAAGAACCGTGGCGACGGTACAGTACAGTTGTTCTGGATGCAGGATGAAACCGCCGGTGTGCGTGTGAACACAACCAGTGTGTACTACAGTGGATTGCCCACCAATGTGGCTATCGGCGACAAGCTGACAGACGTCATGCTGAACAAGGGCGACTCAGAGCAGCAGCTGGGCAGCAACGGTCTGGGTGAAAACAGGACTTTGGCTGTCGTGAGCCATGACAACGAGGTGACACCTAAAGTGGTAGCAACCCTGGATGAACTCACCAACGCTGTGCATGACATGCTCATCGAGGTGAAGAGCATTAAGTTTGCCAAATCGTTCGACCCGTTTGCCGCCAACAAGGTTTATGCAATAACCGGCGGTGCGATTGATATGTTGGCTCAGCCTTTTTCCGCTCTTTTCGGCCAGGAAGTGCCTACCGAGTATGTCGACGTGACAGGTGTATACACACGTCCTGACCCTATCAACCTTGCAGAATCGCTGGTAATACGTCCGCGTACAGACGCCGACATCGTGCCTTCGACCGAAATCATACCTACTGCACTGGTTTCTCAGCTGAGTGTATTGAAAAACCCGGTAAAAATGGGTGAAAATACAATAATCGCTTCTTATAAAGTGGTTGTGGCGAATCTGAAAGAGGAAGGCAAAATCACCTTCAGCGGCGACAATGCTTCATTCTTCAGTTCGACACCTGCCACAATAGGCACAGCCGACGGCACGACTGAAGTTCAGATAACTATCAAGGCTACGGAAACCGGCCAGTTTGACACAACCGTTAAGTTCGACTTCGGCAATGACATGATTAATAAGGAATTTAACATCTCGGCCTCGGTATATGACCCCGAAAACCTGCCTTCTGTCACACTGAGCGAGGATAAAGTCAATATGTATGCACCGGTAGGTGAGTCGGCCACCAAGACCATCACGATGACCATGGCAAACTGTGTTGAACCAGTTGAGGTGACTGCCAAAGACCCCGAGAACACTACCGTCACTCTGGACAAGATGAGTTTCGAACCTACTGACGAACCTGTAGAGCTGACACTGACTTTCACTCCGACCCAGGAAGGCGATGGCATCCAGATGTTTGAATTCAAGACTCCGATGATTAAGACTGTCATGGTGCTCGTTGTCAACACCACTACTAAAGAAGGTTCTGTGGAAGTACTTACTTCGGACTCAGAGGGTGTGTTCCATGTTTACAATGCAGCCGGTGTGCTCGTCATGAAGACTAAGGATGCGGCGGCTCTCAAGAGCCTGACACCGGGCCTCTATATCGTCAACGGCCGCAAATACATGCTCCGTTAAAAGATGACATATAAGAGATGCGCCGGTAGAGCGCATCGGGCAAGTAGCCGCGGGGTAAGCATAGCCTACCCCGCGGTATTTATGTAGTCGGTCTATCTATTGGCCCGCGACCCCATTATGGGGTCATGCGGGCGGCCACCAAGCCCTGCGAGGGGGCGGTGGCCCAATTGTTTCTGTTAGGGGGGCATGTCCGCGGGTTGCGCTACGCTTACCCACGGCTACTATCGGGATGCCCTCTGCCGGGGCATTGCACGAGCCGTGCGTCCGTACATATCCAGCCCTTGCGCCGACACGGCGTGAGGGCTGATTTATTGTTTGCGGCAGTCGGGGCAGATGCCTTTTACCATGTAGTTGACCGAATGAGCCTCGAAGCCGGAGGGAAGGTCGACGTGGGGTATGACACTCTCGCTCAGACAGAAAGTCTTGCGGCAGCGCTCGCAGTAGAAGTGCGGATGCATGTCGGTGTCGAACGATGTATGTGCTCCTGCATGGCATATTTCGTATTTCACTATGCCTCGGCCGTCTTCCACCGTGTGGATGGCATGATGCTCAATCAGCAGATTAAGCACCCTCAGGATGCTTGACTTTTCGAGGGTGGAGAGCGAAAGTTCGAGGTCGCGTAGGCTCATCGGCACCCCGCTGTCAAGCAGTGTGCGCACCACCAGCACCCGGTTGGAGGTCGGTTTTATGCCGGCGACGGTCAGTATGTCGGCTGAATGTTGCATCGGACAATGTGGGCTGCGGTTCATCCGTCAGCCGCGACAAAGATAGCAAAAAACGTCCTTACGGCATGAAGAAGAAGGTTAATGAGTATTAAACGTGCGGGCGGATTTTGAAATGGGCGCCTCTTTGATTAACTTTGCACGGTATAACACGATAAATATATAAAGCATAAAAGAATTATGGCAAACGAACAGCAAGACAAAAATCAACTTCAGATTCAACTCAAACCCGAAATTGCCGACGGCAAATACAGCAACCTCGCCATGATTGGCCACGGTCCTAACGAATTTCTGATGGACTTTATTTTCGCCGCTCCCGGTATGCCTCAGGCACCTGTGGTAAGCCGTGTAATCATGACTCCCGAAAACGCCAAGCAGCTGATGTTCGCACTCACGGACAATATCAAGAAGTATGAAGCCGTATTTGGTGAAATACGTCCGCGCGTACCGGCAAAAAATAATAACCAGTTCGGCAACAACTGATAAACCTTGTGTGGAAGAAGACTGACAACCCGCAGCATCTGAAAGAATTATGGAGAATAATCTGACGATTTACAACACGCTGAGCCGGACAAAAGAACGGTTCAGACCGCTGGTGGCAGGACATGCCGGCATGTATGTGTGCGGCCCTACGGTGTATGGCGACGCGCATTTAGGCCATGCCCGCCCGGCCATAACGTTTGACGTCCTCTTCCGCTATCTGACCCATCTTGGATATAAAGTGCGCTACGTACGCAACATAACCGACGTGGGTCATCTTGAGCATGATGCCGACGACGGTGAGGACAAGGTGGCCAAGAAGGCGCGCCTGGAGCAGCTCGAACCCATGGAGGTGGTTCAGAACTACCTGAACCGCTATCATGCCTATCGGTTTTGAGGCGGGATCAGCGATGGCACGTGCCGTAATACCACGCTCTA